>JAISPE010000101.1 GCA_031275145.1 Prevotellaceae bacterium
CCGCCGGACTGCCGAATCGGTAACCTCTTCCTGTGCAAGTACAATCGGACGCAGATGCAGCAAAACAAGTTTCTGGACATATTTCATTTTCTCGTTCAGCGGCAATTTCAGATACTTGAATATCCCCGACACCATCTTCGATCCTAAAAACTCATGCCCGTGAAAAGTCCAGCCCACGCTGTCGTCGAATTTTTTTGTCGCAGGTTTTGCGATATCGTGAAGCAGGGCAGCCCATCGCAGCCATAAATTATCCGATTTGGCGGCGACATTGTCAAGCACCTGCAATGTATGTTCAAAATTATCCTTGTGTTTTCTGCCGTTTCTCGATTCAACGCCCTGTAACAGTGTAAGTTGTGGAAATATCAGCTTCAACAGTCCCGATTTATCCAGCAGTTCGAATCCGACAGAAGGCTTGTCTGACAGGATAATCTTGTTAAGCTCCTCGCAAATACGTTCTTTGGAAATGATTTCTATTCTTCCGGCGTTTCTTTTTATCGCCTCGAAAGTGTCATCAACAATAGAGAAATTCAGCTGAACGGCAAAACGTATTGCCCGGATCATGCGCAGAGGGTCGTCGGAAAACGTAATATCCGGATCTTGAGGCGTGCGGATTAATTTCTTTTCCAGATCGCTTATCCCGTCAAAAGGATCGACAATGCTACCCAGATCCTCTTTATTCAGACTGATTGCAAGAGCGTTGACCGTGAAATCCCTTCTGTTTTGATCATCTTCCAGAGAGCCGTTTTCGACAATGGGTTTCCGCGATTCCCGGCGATACGATTCTTTCCGGGCGCCAACAAATTCAACTTCCATATCGGAAGCTCTAAACATTGCCGTGCCGAAGTTTCTGAAAATGCTGACCTGAACGCCAAATCTGTTCGCCGCTTTTTCGGCAATATCTATACCGCTCCCCTCTACAACGATATCAATATCCCTGCACCCCCGTTGCAGTATCAAATCCCTGACATATCCGCCAATAACGTAAGCGCGCACATTCTCCCGCTGAACGGTTTCTTTTATCACGTTCAGGGGCGACTTTGATACCAGGTCTGAAATTTCGTCTTTTAATACGGTTTCAAGTATTGTTTTTTTATTCATCTATCGTCGTCATTTATTTAATAATTAGATATTAATCTAATCGAGCCTGTTTCTAAAAAGAAGTGCAAAATTATGATTTATTTCATAACTCATAAGCGGGCAATACATCGGTGTGCATGGTTACGCCAGTTTTCAATTCAAATTGCCGCATTTCATTATATAAAAGGCGTGATGACGATTATCGCAAGAATGTAGCGATAAAGCAGTTCGTGACCTGTTATCCCGTAAAAGGAAAACTTATATCCCTGTTCAGGGCATTATCAAAATGTCTATCCTCTATGCGGGAAGAAAAGGCTAATTTCCCGCTTTTTTTTAATACAGGCTTATCCATAACATTGTCTGGCGCTCGGCGTAGCGTCCTCGCTACGTCAAAAACTAAAAGCAAGTCTCCTGACTTGCGACAAAGCAGGAGTCCTTTCAGGACGTTCTTACGCTTTCTGTTTCGGTACGAAACGGCATCCGGGTCGGTTTAATGGGGTAATGAGGTTGGCGCGTGTGTTTTTCTCATTGCTACTGAGGTTGTTCTGGAAGGGCAAAATGACGACCTGTCGTGGATTAATTCATCGTTAATTCTTCGACAAGCGTCATCACTCTTTCAGTTGCGGTACGAAACGGATATTTACAACGCTGATCTGATCCTTCGGCGCTTTTTCGATGTTCTTTTTAACTTTCGGTTTAATTTGCGGTTTTTATTCTTCCCACATCTTTGGACGCAGCATTGTTGAGCTGTTACGCTATAAACGACCTCGTCCGCCGGAGGAACGCGCAAAACCGGCAGACGAGTCGTAAATATAAATAAATAATACTGTTTTTTTTACCTGATAAACAGCAGTTCTCTGTATTTAGGCAATGGCCAGAGTTCATTATCGACCACTAATTCAAGTTTGTCGATATGATAACGGATTTCATCGAGAAGCGCTGCCACACTGTCGTGATAAGCGATAGCCTTTTCGCGCACACCGGCAATTTTATTGGCGACTTTGCGGGCATCGACAAGTCTGGAAGTCAATTCTCTTACCTGATTAACATGTTCGGAGATTTTCTCTACCGTTTCGATATCCGCTTTGGCGATTTTCTCCAGTTTATCGGGGAACAGACGGTTGACCTTGTCAATCTTGTTCAGCAGAATTTCCTGATAACGCGATGCAACGGGGATAATATGATTCGATGCAATGTCGCCAAGCACCCGCGCCTCGATTTGAATTTTCTTGGTATACGTTTCGTATTCGACCTCGACGCGCGCTTCGAGTTCCTTATGATTCAAAACCTTTGCCGCAGCATACATTTTTACGGTATCGTCGGTAAGGAAACGGTCGAAAATCAGCGGCACGGAAGTTTCGCAGTCGAGACCGCGTTTTTCGGCTTCGGCCTTCCATTCGTCGCTGTAATTATTTCCGTCGAAACGTATTGCCTTGCTTGCGACAATGTATTCCCTGACGGTTTCGAGTATTGCATTTTCCTTAACAGCGCCGGCGGCAATCTTCGCATCGACCTCTCTCCTGAACTCGATCAGCTGTTCCGACACAGCCGTATTCAGGGCAATCATAGCGCCTGCGCAGTTGGCCGACGAGCCTACCGCGCGAAACTCGAACCGGTTGCCGGTGAACGCAAACGGAGAAGTACGGTTACGGTCGGTGTTGTCGATCAGCAGTTCGGGGATATGCGAGATATCGAATTTCAGACTTTGTTTGCCGTCCATTTTGATAGTATTGACGCCCTGTTCGATATCGTTCAGTACGGAAGAGATCTGCGTGCCGAGGAATATTGATATGATAGCGGGAGGAGCTTCGTTTGCACCGAGACGGTGAGCATTCGTTGCGCTCGAAATGCTTGCCTTGAGCAGACCGTTATGTTTCCATACAGCCATCAGTACGTTGGCGATAAAAGTTATAAACCTCAGTTTGTCGTCAGTGGTTTTTCCCGGCGACAACAGATTTACGCCCGTATTCGTACCGAGCGACCAGTTGTTGTGTTTGCCACTGCCGTTGATACCCTTGAACGGTTTTTCGTGCAGCAGGACCCGGAAACAGTGACGGCGTGCAACCTTCTTCATTATCGACATCAGCAGGATGTTGTGGTCGTTGGCAAGATTTGTCTCCTCATAAACCGGAGCAACTTCGAACTGATTCGGCGCAACCTCGTTATGACGCGTTTTGAGAGGGATGCCGAGTTTCAGAGCTTCGAACTCAAGGTCTTTCATGAAAGCCGCAACACGTGTCGGGATAGAACCGAAATAATGGTCTTCCAGCTGCTGATTCTTGGCGCTTTCGTGACCCAGCAGGGTACGTCCCGTAAGTACAAGGTCGGGACGCACGGCCCACAGGGCTTCGTCAACTAAAAAATATTCCTGCTCCCAACCCAGATATGAGCAAACTTTAGACACGTTCGGATCAAAATAATGACATACGTCGGTAGCAGCCCTGTTTACTGCCGCCAGCGCTTTCAGCAGCGGAGCTTTGTAATCAAGCATTTCACCCGTATACGAGATGAAAATCGTCGGGATACAGAGCGTATCGTCCACAATAAAAGCGGGCGAAGTCGGATCCCATGCCGAATATCCGCGCGCCTCGAACGTGTTTCGGATACCGCCGCTCGGGAAACTTGATGCGTCGGGTTCCTGCTGGATAAGCAGTTTGCCCGAAAATTCTTCGATAACGCCACCCTTGCCGTCAGGGTCTATAAAAGCGTCGTGTTTTTCCGCTGTACCTCCGGTAAGCGGCTGGAACCAGTGCGTATAGTGAGTTACGCCTTTTTCCCTTGCCCATTTTTTCATCCCTTCGGCAACAGAATTTGCCGTACTGTTGTCAAGGAACGTTCCGTTCTGCATAGTGTCGAGCAAAGCCTCGTACGACTTCTTGGGCAGATACTTGAGCATCTTTTCGTTGTTAAATACATTTTCTCCGAAATAATCGGCGGGATACCCCTCCGGAGAATCAACGGCAACAGCCTTACGCTTGATTGCCTCACTGATAACTTTAAATCTTAATGACATGTTTATTTTTATTTATGTTTACAAAATTAATTATTTATTTACTTTACTTTTTTATTTTTTACGTACATCCGGCTATCCGTTTCCGGACTGACCGGATGCGTAAAAAAACCGACTTTGTATTTACTGTATATTTGTTTTACTGTATACTTTTATATTCCAATATTCTGTCGTTTAAAAAAAGCCGGCAGTTCCGCGATCCCCGGACCGCCGGCAGCTATATAAACAGTTTAGTTATATGCACTTTCTCCGTGTTCGTAAATATCCAGTCCTTCCTCTTCGACACGTTTGGAAACACGCAGACCGAAGGTGACGTCAATAACCTTGAAAACAGCATAGCCTGCCAGAAGAGCCCACGCGCCTATTACCACCGCGCCAAACAGCTGTGCGAGGAACAGGCCTGCGCCTCCGCCGCAGAACAGTCCGCCGTCGAGAGCAAACAGTCCGGTCAAAACAGTGCCGAAGAAACCGCATGTTCCGTGAACGGATGCCGCGCCCACAGGATCATCGATTTTAAATACCTTGTCAATGATTTCAACCGAGAACACCATAATGACGCCGCACAGTCCGCCAATGATAATGGCGCCCCATGGCGATACGAGATCGCAGCCGGCGGTGATGCCTACCAGACCTGCCAGTACACCGTTGAGAGTGAGCGACAGCGAGGGTTTTTTGTATCTCAGCCATGCCGTGACCAGCGAGAGGAATCCGCCGGCAGCAGCAGCAAGGTTGGTGGTGAGGAACACGTGCGAAATGGCTATGCGGTTGTCTTCGCCCGAAGCGGCTAACTGCGAGCCGGGATTGAATCCGAACCAGCCAAACCACAGAATGAACACGCCAAGAGCGGCAATAGTAAGGTTATGTCCCGGAATGGCTTTCGACTTTCCGTCTCTGCCGTACTTCCCGATACGGGGACCAAGTATTGCTGCCCCTACCAGCGCTATCCAGCCGCCAACGGAGTGTACAATGGTCGAGCCGGCAAAATCGTGAAACGTCGTACCGAAAGTGTTTAGCATGAAACTGCCTTCTTCGCCGTTCATCAGCCATCCGCCGCCCCAGGTCCAGTGTCCCGAAACGGGATATATCAGCACGCTGATACAAACCGTATAGACTAAATACATTCCGAATTTGGTACGTTCGGCCATTGCTCCCGAAACGATGGTAGCGGCTGTGGCGCAGAACACTGTCTGGAATATCAGAAACCCTTCGACGGGCAAATCTACAACGCCTGTCAAAGTATCCAGACATCCGAAATTGGGTGTGCCGATAATTCCGCCTTCACCGAACATGACGCCGAATCCGATGAAAAAGAACAGTATAGACCCCAGCGAGAAGTCGATGAAGTTCTTCATCAGAATATTGGCGGTGTTTTTGGTACGGGTGAATCCCGCTTCGACCAGAGCAAACCCCGGCTGCATGAAGAATACCAGCATTGCCGCAAGCAGCATCCACACGGTATCGAGCGACAGCCCGTTACTTTCTACCGTTTTCGAGAGTTCGCAGACGTTCTCCGCAGACGCCGCAGCAACTGTAACAACTTCGGTAACAGCAGGCGTATCCGTCGCAGAAGGAACGGTATCCTGTGCCGACAGCCGCGAAATGCAAATCATTCCGGCAACAAGCGTCAATACGCACAGTACAAACCGTCCGTGCAGAGACTTGAAATATGTTTTCATTTTTCTTTTCATCATTTTTCTATTAATAATGTTAATAAAATTATTTAGGATTATACAGTGAAATATCACCGCGTTCGCCCGTACGGATACGGATCGAATCGTCAATGGGGGATATGAAAATCCGTCCGTCGCCTATTTCGCCCGTCTGTGCGGTTTTCATGATTGCATCCACCGTGCGTTCCACGTTGATGTCGCGTACGACGATGGTGAGTAAGGTGCGTTCGATATAGCTCGTATCGTACACCACCCCGCGGTAAATCCGTTCCTGACGGGTCTTTCCAACCCCGCGAACATCATAGTAGGAAAACCATTCGATGTCGGCTTCCAGAAGCGCTTCCTTGACATCTTCGAACTTCGTTTTCCTGATTATTGCTTCAATCTTCTTCATAATTTATTTTAATTTAACAGTTAATTATTTTAAAATGAAAATCCTACTACTAAATGAGACGCATCCGTCGCAGGCGAGAAAATACACTGCACGAACAGCGGCAGCGAAAATGTCGGGGTGATTTCTATCGTTTTCGACCCGGATATTGCTATCGACGAAATCCGGAATCCCGTTTTGCCGTTTGCCGGTGTAAGCCATGCAGGCGAATCCCAGGGCGCAGCGCCTACGGATGCGTTAAAATCCAGTCCGCCCAGCGAAAAATCGTAGCCGGCTTCGATATACGTCGAGAACATCTGTTTTCCTGCGCCGTCCTTGTCCATGTTTCCGGCGAAGAAAGTACTCCACGAAAGCGTTAAAGGAAATTTCTCGCTGAACTTGTACGCAAGACTGCCTTCAAACAAATGATTGTCGATATAATAATTGAAAAACGAACCGTCGGAACCGTTCCAGTAATAATCGGTAACGCCTACGGAAAAGCCGCCAACGGAATATCCGAGAGACAAATCAAATTCATAAGCCCCAAGGTTTGAAAGCGGGGTCGAACCCCATGCTCCGAACGAAAACCCTTTGTAGGCAATCCCCAGCGAAGGCTGAAAACTTGCTCCCGTTCCCTGATTGACGCCTCTCCATACATATTTACTTACAAGGTCAGCTCCTGCCGAAGCTTCCAGTGCATCCTGTCCACTTGCGGACACTGTCGATAAAACCATAGCTGATAATGATACCATTCCAACCATCCATTTCTTTATAATATAATTTATACTTTTCATTTTTATACTTTTTAATTTTTATTTAACATAATTTTTATCTGGTGTTTTTTACGTTGCGGCGCTGTCTCACAGCTGCCATTCCAACTTGCAGATTTCTGTATATCCCCCCCTCGGGGGTTCTGCGCCTTTGCGAAATTGTACTTGCATGTCCTTTTCATTTCTTTTACCTTTTTCTTATAATTTGACGGCGCAAATATATGTACTTTTTTT
>JAISPE010000148.1 GCA_031275145.1 Prevotellaceae bacterium
AATATCAGATAAAGTCTTCGTAATTTATCCCCATAACTTTTGCCGTAAACTGCCAATTTATCAGCATCTTTCCATGCCGTTATTCCTCTTCTGATTCTGTCGGTGTATTTTATATATGCCCGGGCTCTGGATATTTTCCACATTCTCTGTTTTTTTCACGGTTGAAAAATAAACGACAGGACTGAATGAAGGCTTCACCGGACATCTCTATCGGATATATGCAATGTCCGGAAACGAATGTATCCCTCAAACAAAGATTTATATAAAAAATTTTTTATCAGTTTGGACCATTTCCGAAAGATAGACGGTCTTTTTTGGATCAATGCAGGCAAAAGAAACCTCATTCAGAACTTGTCGGAAGAATCAGCGATGAAGCAATCCGCGACCCATCGTCATTGCGAGGAACGAAGCAATCCAGAAATACACGAGTTTTTTACCACGAAGAACAGTAGGGTATGTCTGTATGGAAATTTCTTCTTACATTTGCAAATATTTTTATTAAAGTTTATAATGTTATGAAAAAAGTTCTTATATTCTTACTGGTTTTTTGTCTGTACAGACTGGATGCCCAGACTATTGACGATATACTGAGAGTTTCATACCAGGATTATGAAGGGACAGCCCGTTTTGCAGCTATGGGCGGCGCTTTCGGCGCACTGGGTGGCGATATTTCAAGTATCAGTATCAATCCTGCCGGCCTTGCTGTTTTCCGGAAATCTCATGTGTCGCTAACTTCATCATTAAACCATATTTATAACAATTCCGGTTATATGGGAGTAAAAACAGGCGATTCGCGTCTGCGTGCGGGAATTTCAAGCGTCGGCGCTGTTTTCAATATTGAAAATCAAACCCCCGTAAAATGGAATTTCGGTATAACATACATGAAAAAAAACAACTTCAACCGCCGTACAGGCGTCAAAAACACTGTTAATGACCGTTCCATAATCGATTATTTTTCCGATAAGGCAAACGAAGACGTTAATTTTTTTGCTCCCGAATATCTCGATCCGCGTAATGCGTTTTACGATTATATACCTCCCGACTGGGACGTTGTCATGGCTTATGACACTTATCTGATTGACTGGGATGCGGATAATAACCGCTATTACGGCGCGCTTAATGTTGGCGACCGGGTACATCAGCAGATAAATTCCCTGGAAAGCGGCTCTTCCGGAGAATTGACTTTTGACTTGGCGATAAATTACAGCGACAAGTTTTACGCCGGTGTCATGCTTGGAATGACAACACTGAATTACAGACAGGATATTATTTACAGAGAATATGCCCTCGAAGGCAATACATCGGATTTTGACCGGCTTATGTATAACACAAAGCTGAAAATAAGCGGACTCGGCGTAAACTGCAAAATCGGGATTATCTATAAACCCGTTCAGCCGGTGAGACTGGGTCTCTCATTCCATTCTCCCGACTATTTCAGATACCCTTACAGAAGTAACGACTATGAAGATTATCCGAGTGTTATGGACAATCTGTATACGGCGTCTATGGAAGTTGACTATAAAAACGCCGGCCCGTATATGTCCGGTCCGGGAGAGGATTTCTATCTGTTTTTTGAAAGAATAAAAACCCCGTACAAAGCAGTCGGCTCATTCGCTTTGGTGATCGGGAAACTCGGACTTGTAAGTATGGACTGCGAATATGCGGACTATTCGCGAATACGGCTGAAAGGAAGCGCTCCGACAGACCGGTTTAATTCCGACATGAAAAAATATTTCAAAAATACGGTCAATCTGCGTTTTGGCACTGAATTACGGGTAAAAAACATTGCATTGCGCGCCGGATACAGGCACAGTCAAAGTCCGGATAAGGATTACGATCTGTCGCGTAAAACCTATTCTCTGGGACTTGGATACAGGCTGAAACAGTTCAACATAGATTTGGCTTATGTGCAAACAAATGCAACGGATCATTATACTCATTACGCCGGTGCAAATACAATTATCGAAAATCTCAAAAACAGAAGGCTTTCCCTGACTTTCGGATGGACATTCGATTCCGATTTTAATTGAGGCCGTTATGACAAACGCGCGCGATTTGATCGTTTATGAGTGAAAATTCTGTAAGTTCTCTACATTTTATGATTGCGCAAGCATCCTGTAATTTTTTTTAGTTCTGTAAACTCCGATCAAAGCCGGCGCAAAGCATTGACATTCACAGATTGAATTTTTTGATACGGGTATAAAAAAATTCAATTGGCACAATAGAAAAATACACTTTATATTTGCATAAAAAAGTTTAACATTAAAAATTGTATTTAAAATTATGGGAAAAGAGTATGTAAATTATAATAAGCGTTTTGCGGGAAAAGTCGTCATTGTTACGGGCGCTGCCTCGGGCATAGGACAGGCGACAGCGGCCAAACTTGCGCGTCAGGGGGCTTCGACAGTCGTTGTTGATATTAACGCCGGGCAAGCGCAGTCCGTTGCCGACGAAATTGTCAGTGCGGGCGGCATCGCCAGGGCGTTTGCGGCCGACGTTACCGATCCGAAAGACAATGAGGCGGTGGTTGCCTTTGCCGAAAAGGAATTTGGCGCTTTGCATCTGGCGTTCAACAATGCGGGTATCGGCGGACCTTCGGGCCTGCTTGCCGATATCGACATCGAAGGCTACCGTAAGGTGATTGAAGTGAATCTGAATGCCGTATTCTACGGAATGCACGCACAGATTCCCGCTATTCTTCGTGCAGGCGGGGGCGCTATCGTCAATACGGCGTCGATTCTCGGTCTTGTAGGCGAAGCGACAGCTGTCGGTTATGTTACCGCAAAGCATGGCGTTACCGGACTGACGAAAGCCGCCGCACTCGGTTATGCCGATAAAGGTATCCGTATCAATTCCGTACATCCGGGATATATCGACACTCCGCTGCTCGACAGAATGTCGAAGGAAACAAAAGACTATCTGGCATCACAGCACGCACAGAGACGTTTCGGCACGTCTGAAGAGGTTGCCGACGCTGTCGCATTCCTGCTTTCCGACCGGGCATCGTTTGTTTCGGGAGCGCAGTTTGTGGTCGACGGAGGTTATACGGCACATTAAAAAATGAATAATTAACAGTTTAATTAAAATTAAAAATATTATGACAGTAACGAATTTTACAGGAATCAGAAGAGAGGGAGCAGAAGCAATTGCTTCCGAATTAGGTAAATTACTGGCCGATTTTCAGATTTTTTATGCAAACATGCGGGGATTTCACTGGAATATCAAGGGGAAATCGTTTTTCACACTGCATTCGAAGTTTGAAGACCAGTATGATTATCTCGCCGAAAAGGTCGACGAGATAGCAGAACGCATTCTTATGCTGGGAGGAACTCCCGAAAACAACTTTTCAGGCTATTTGAAAATATCTTCGATAAAGGAAGTTTCGGGAATAAGTTGTAAAACTGAAATATTGAACTCTGTACTGGATTCGTACAGGATAATTATTGCAAAAGAAAGAGCAATAATAAGTCTTGCGAACGAACACAGTGACGAAGCGACGGCAAGCCTGTTAAGCGATTATCTCAAAGAACAGGAAAAAACGGTCTGGATGCTTGTTGCGTTTCTCGAAGCGCAGTGTAAAGAGTCGAATTAAGGTTTCAGGTTACGAATCGAAGCACATTCTGAGGTGGGGTATCCGCGATAAACGGGATACCCCACTGCTTTTTTATTTTATCGATACAGTCAGGATTGATTTTCATCACAGTTTAAACAGGTTAGCGCCGTACATCCGCCAACATTCGGTAAAGTTCGAAACGGCAGCATTTGTATAAGTTACATTAAATTTCATTAAACTGCGAAATATTTTGTACTTTTGCGTTTATTTTGATAAATAGTATTATATAACAATTAATTAAATACAGTCATGCATTATTTGGAAAGCGTTTTAGGTAAAGACAGTTCATTCTGGAAATATATTGTTGTAATTGCCGTAACTCTGGTAGCTACATGGATTATTGGAGGCCTATTTTCAGGAATTGTCGTTGTTGTGTATCTGTTGGGCAAAGGTGGCGATATGTCTCCTGAAATGTTCAGAGATGTAAAAAATCTGTACGATCTGGGATTGCCCGAAAATCTTGTTCTGGTATTGATGCTGTTTCCCTTCATTGTGAGTATGCTTGTATCCTGGGCGCTTATCAGGAGTATGCACCGGCGAACGTTTTCCATGACGGTCAACGGCAGGGAAAACATTCGCTGGAATCATATCGTTTCGGGATTTCTGTTCTGGTTTATATTGCAGCTGGTTTATATTGCAATAAGTTACATCGTCACTCCGGACAATTTCGTTTTGCAGTTCGAGCCCGACAAGTTCGTTCCACTGCTCGTTATCACGCTGCTGATGATACCGTTTCAGACTACTTACGAGGAATACATCTTCCGCGGATATCTGGCTCAGGGCGTGGCGGCGTGGACAAAAAGCAGATGGCTGGCGATCTGTATTCCGGGATTGCTGTTCGGGCTGATGCACTTTGCGAACACCGAAGTCGCCGAACATGGCGTCTGGGTAACGATGCCGCATTATATCATTATCGGACTTGCTTTCGGACTGATCGCCGTTCTTGACGACGGAATCGAACTGCCGATAGGGATGCATCTGGCAAACAATCTCTCCATTTGCTGGTTTGTTACGAACAAAACGTCCAGCCTGCGGACTCCGGCAGTTTTCGAGCAGAAAGAAATATTCCACGTCGCCGAAACCGCCGGTCTGGTGATTGCGATAACGCTGTTTATCCTGTATTTCTACAGAAAATACAAATGGGATTTCAATATCCTGAACCAAAAAATAAAGCCCGAAGAACCGAACGAATATAAAATGTAAATCACTAAAAACGATAATCATGGAAACAAAAGAAGCAGTTAAAAAATCATGGAAACCGCTTATAATCGCGAATCCGATATACGATACGGTGTTTAAACGGCTGATGGAAAATCAGCGGATAGCGAAGTTTTTTCTCAGTACCATACTTGAGCAGCAGATAAAAGATCTGACTGTTCTGCCGCAGGAGTTCACCTATAAACGCGATAAGACAAAAGATACGGAACGCGGGGAGAAAGAAAAAGAGACGGAGAGTTATTCGGTTTTCCGGCTGGATTTCATGGCAACCGTTCGCGATATCGACGGCAGTTTCCGCAAGATACT
>JAISPE010000177.1 GCA_031275145.1 Prevotellaceae bacterium
ACGCAGTTCACAGCCACAAAAGCAAGCGCTGCTTTCGGACTGATTATCCCTGCCGGTATCTCTCTGTTTTTTGTCCGCTGATTTCGCCCGTCATATTCGCGGTCGATATATCTGTTGAAGCCCATCGCCGAGTTGCGTGCAAAAACCATGCACAATATTACCAGAAACAGGACTTTCCATGGAAATCCGTTTATTTCCGATTCGTGCCATGCCCAAAAAAATCCCACTAAAGCAAAGGGCATGGCAAAAATCGTATGAGAAAATTTGACTAGGGAAAAAAACTGCTTTACCTTAATACATATGTACATCTCCAACTCTTAGTTCTTAACTTTCCCGAGTTTGATAACTTCGCTTCCGGCCAGCAGGAATGCCCCTGTTCCATACACTTCCCAGCTGTCGGCAGTGAAATTTTTGCGGGGGTCTGCTCCGATTGGCTGCACCCAGCCTGTACGTCCTTCCTCATTTACACAGGCGTTCAGCGCAATCCACGCTTTTTCCACAGCAGGTTTATACACCGCTTTATCCAGCAGTTTATTGTTGATACCCCAGGCCAGAGCGTAACAGAAAAATCCCGAGCCGCTGACCTCTCCTCCCGGATAGGAATCGGGATCGAGCAGACTTGCTCTCCACAAACCGTCGGACTGCTGTATGGATATGATTTTCCCGGCCATTTCTCTGTACAGCTGTTCGTAAAACGGACGGAGAGGATAATTTTTCGGAAGTTCTTTTAATATCCGCACCAGACCTCCCATCACCCAGCCGTTGCCCCGCGACCAGAAAATTTTCTTTCCATTAGATTCCCAGCGGTCTTTGCCGTCGTTTTTAATCACATAACCAAGATCCCGGGCAAAAAGATGTTCTTCCCTGTTGTACAGCAAATCGTAACATTCCCTGAAATATTCATCGTTTTTTTTCAGATATTCGTCATTTTTAACAGTGATTCCGAGTTTCACCAGAGTTGCAGGACCCATGAAAAGAGCGTCGCACCACCACCATTTTACAACTTCAATACCCCGTACGGGATAAGGATTTGCCAAAAATTTATTCACCGTATCGACGGTTGCCTGTATCATTTCCTGTTTCTTTTCCTTTCTGTAAAGATCGATATAGGTCTGACAGATAGCAATATCGTCGGAATGATACCAGTGTTTGCCGGGTCGCCACTGCGTAGAATTGCCCATGTCGATCAGGGCTTTGTACAGGTCTTTCGATTTGGTCGTTTCCCATGCGGCATATATACCTGCATAAAAAGCTCCGTTTGTCCAGTCATTCAGAGCATGTTTCGGATTTTTCAACTGCCATTCCGCTGTTTTCAGCATAACGGCTTTGATGTTTTTCGGTTTAAGACATTCGTTTGACTGTGCTGTCAAAGCATACGTCAAACACAATAAAATAATTGCTGATAAGACTTTTCTCATAACTTTTAATTTTAATATTTTTTGCAAAAATAATACTTTTTTCCATTACGGAACAAAGTTATCTCCTCAAAACGCACTGTTAACAGTACTCTTTGTGTGAACTTCACCGGATTATAATCATGCATACGCATCATTCTTTCATACATACGCACCATGCTCCAGTGCATACGCATCGCAGACTCTTCCGCGTCTGTTATATAATGTCCGTTAATACTTTTGGCATCGATACCAGCTCTCTGTTGAGCGCAATCCGTTTCTTTTCTCCGCGAGGGCCTGTCACGCAGTAGTTTGAAGCATTACTCCCGGACATCTTGCGGATAAAAGCCTCACGTATACGGGACAGTTTCTCGTTTATCGAGCTGTCGGCCGGATTGCACAACCGCTCTATGCTGTCGGACATGAATATCAAATCTGTCCTGTTGGATATTGTTTTGTATATTTGTAACAGTTCCTGTTTACAGTCGGATAAGTGTTTCAGTATGATTCCTTCCGGATGACGTAAAAATAAAATGAACAGAGATTTCGGCAAGGTTGTCATACAGATTTCCATACTCCCGTAATCGGGCAGGAAAATACGGTAATCGGAGTCAATGACTATCCTGCTTATTTTTACAACATCATCCTTTTCGTCAGGATTTTTCAGCGCCGCAAAAATATCCTGTATCACTTCTTCGTAAATACCCAAACTTTTGGCTTCGTTGATATGGCCTAAAATCTTTTCGACAATGTCATGCTTTGGCTGATAAAAGTCTTCTGCAAGATCGTAACGAATGTTAGCAGCTCTTCTTCTCAACATTTTACGGGAAAACGCCGGATGGGGAACTTCCTTACGGAGCATATAATCATCAGGCGCTGCTTTCGTCGTTTTTATCCTGCTTTCATGAACAAAACTGCTTTCCAGGTCTGCAAAAACGTCATTTTCATCAGAGACATGACCGTTTCCCGGAATATTCGCATCATATTTGACGGAAAAATTAATTATTGAAGAGCTAACGTCTTCCAGTGTTGCAAGATAATCTGTTATTTGTCTCCAGTAACCGTTCTTTTTCGACAGGTCGAGTCGCCGGTATTCAAAAGTAAAACACGTTTCGTCGTCTTCCGAAACAAGCCTTAGCAGTCCGGGCAGGATTTTCTTATTGTATTTCAGGGCAGCGAACAGTTTGCGGGTTTTGGAATCCGTAGTGATTTTTAACGATTCCGGTAAATGTTCGGCGATATACTTGCTGGAGAAATATCCGAAACGGTTGTTCATAAACGGATAACAATAATTCAAAAGCGGCTCGATTTGTAGAATATTATCACTCCGGGAGAAGTCCTCGCCGATTATCGGGAAATAAATGAAATCGAACCCTTTTGCCTTGAATTTCTGCTCTATCACCGCATAATTTTGTCTGATGAAACGGTTAAATTTATGATGATATTTATTTTCCACATACACTATCTGTCCGGATGTCAGGCTTTGCCGGAACCCGGAATGAAGCAATACCGTTTCCGGCTGTTCCAGTTTTCGAAAGGGATTAAAGATACTCATCGTTTTAAATTTTAATTAATTTTAATGCAAAGGTATTCATATTTTTTACAAAAAGCTGTTCATTGCAAGGTTGTAAAAGTCGGAAGCCTGCAAAATGACACCGTATCTTTGCATAAAAATTGAATTTAGTATTTATTTTTAATAATTTAATATTTTGTATTATGCAAACAGATTTTGAAAAAATGAGTCTGCGGAAGATTGACATAACAGGCTGCGTGCTTGGAAAATTCTCCATGTTCAACATTCAACAGGAATACACGAACAATACCGGCGCTGTGCTGGAAGTGACTTACACCTTTCCCCTCAGCGCGTCGGCGACCGTAACCGGCTTTACCGCCACTGTCGGTGAAAAAGTTATCAAAGGCAAAGTCAAAGAAAGGGAGGAGGCGAAGAAAGAATATCAGCAAGCCATACTCAGAGGCGATTCCGCCTATATGATGACCAACAGCGAATCCAATATTTTCAGGATGAATATCGGGAAAATAGCCGCCGGAGAAGTCGTTAAGGTAAAAATTGATTACATTGACAGTTTCGAGACTGTCGATAACCGGATACGGATACATATCCCTACGCTTGTTCCGCCGCGATACGGATCGGATGTTACCGATAAACTGAATTACAGCAAAGGCGAAATCGAATACAGCGGCAATGTGACTGTCGGTTTTGACAGGGAACTGAAAATCGAAGATATCGAATCCAAAACCCACAGCATAAAGATTGATAACAGTACGGTAACGGCCCGGAATATAAAGTTGGACAGGGATTTTGTGCTGGACATCCTGCTTGCGGAACAGAGCTTTTCAAAGGGTTATTACAGCGAACTGCCCAACGGAAACAAAGCGGTTTATCTCTCGTTTTTCCCCGATATTAAAATCGAAAAACAGCGTACGCCTGGAACTTATGTGTTTGTGATGGATACTTCGGGTTCGATGAGTGGATTCAAGCTGGAGCAGACTAAGGAAGCCGTACTCCGGTGTCTGCAACAGCTCAAAGAAGGAGACAGGTTTAACATCATTGAATTTAACAGCAGTTACAGTTTTTTCGCTAAAGATCCGGTTGAATACAGCGCCGATAATTACAGTAAAGGGAAAAAATTTATTCTGTCGCTCAACGCTCGTGGCGGCACCGAGCTTTTTGCGGCGCTGCGGGAAGCCATAAAATGCTCCGGCGACAAAAAGACGGTTTTCCTCTTTACCGACGGCGATGTTGGGAATGAAAGCGAAATTGCCGGATATGTGCGGCAAAATATCGGGCGAAATTCCGTTTTTGTGTTTGGGATAGATTCGTCGGTCAACAAAAAAGGCTTGCAGGAGATAGCCGAAGCAGGCCGGGGCAAGGCGGAGTTCATTGTTAGAGACGAAATGATCCGGGATACTGTAACCCGTCAATTTGCCCGCGTACAGTCTGTCGATCTGTTTGACATAGCGTTGAATCCGAAGACGAATAAAGTGCGCGACAGGATAGAAAAGTCGCGTGTGCTTTTTAACCGTGAGTTTTACGATGTACTGATTGAAACGGACAGTATCACCGACGATTTTGAACTTGTATGCAAAACCGGCGATGAAACGTATTCCTTTGTCATCCCCCGAAACACGCTGGAACATCCCGATCTGCCGCTCGACAAAATTTATGCTTCGGAGCAGATACGGCGCGCTGAAAAATACATCGGCATCCGCGAGGAAAATGAAGGATACAGGAAACGAATCGTCGAAATAGCTGTAGAATACCAGATAGATTCGAA
>JAISPE010000211.1 GCA_031275145.1 Prevotellaceae bacterium
ATAGAGAGACATTTCTTTGTGTATATATAATAATAAAAATTTCTCTCTCTCTCTCTCTCTCTCTCTCTCTCTCTCTCTCTCTCTCTCTCTCTCTCTCTCTCTCTCTCTCTCTCTCTCTCTCTCTCTCTCTCTCTCTCTCTACAATAATCGTGCCATAGCAGTTAACTGCCTGGTTTATCGGAATATTATGTGAGAAAAACAGATTCATGTTATAATTATCGTCGTTTAAATTATTATCGTTTTTACGGTGCCAAGATAATGTATTTTTTTAATACGAAAAACAAAATGACAGTTTTTTTTGTTAAAAAAAACTTTTCATTGGAATTTGTTTTTTGACATATATAGCAGGTTAATCCTGCAGGGCAGAGTGCTCAAACGTAGACAGACAACCTCATTTACACCTGATTTTCCAAACAAAACAACCTCAGTAGCCTGGAAAGGCAAAAAATCTTCGAGGGGCAAAAAATCTTTTGCCCCTACGGTTGTCGTCGCCATGGGACATCGCCGGCGTCGCTGTGTAGGGGCAAAAAATCTTTTGCCCTTATAGCAGGTTATTCGCAACGACGTTTTTCGCAATATCCTTACAACAAGCCCTTTTCAGTACGACAAAAATTCCGTAGGAATGACATTGTGCTAAAGCATACGGTTAATAAAGTGTCGTCCCTGCGGGACTTGTCGTGCGCGGCCAAAAAATCCCGTAGGGATGATATATCGGTAGAAAACAAAACGGTAGCGATCAAAAATCCCGTAGGGATGACATGCCGGTCCAATCCAGCTTTTTGTTCAAACTGTTGGAAATCTCCCGATACCGACATGTCATCCCTGCGGGATTTTTGATTGCGGAATTTGAACGAAAAAATATTTTTAACAACCTCGCATTTTTTACAGCCCACCCTACGGGGTTTTTATTTCCGTTTCCAATTTTTGTTTTACCTTTGAAGCATTAATTTTTTAACAGTATTTGGAATATGAAGAAAAATATTTATGTCTTTAATGTGTTGATAACAGCAATAATATGCGGTTATTGCGTGAATCTTGCGGCTCAGAACAAGTATCCCGAGCCGAAGCAGATGGAGCCGGAAATGTCGGAGTTTTGGACACCGCAGCCGGCGATTGTTACTCCCGGAAAAGCAACCGAAAATGCGATTATCTCCCCGCCTTCGGATGCTGTTGTCCTGTTTGACGGAAAAGATCTTTCCGCATGGAAAAGTTCCGGTAAAGGAGGAGGAGAGCCGAAATGGATTGTCAAAGACGGTATTCTCATCGCAACCCCAACGGGAAGTATCGAGACAAAACAGCATTTCGAGAACTTCCAGCTGCATATCGAATGGCGAATCTCCGAAGACGTTACCGGCAAAGGTCAGGGACGCGGAAACAGCGGTGTGTATATGCAGGGTTTATACGAAGTTCAGGTATTGGACTCGTACGGGAACGAAACGTATGCAAACGGACAGGCCGGAAGTATTTACAAACAGTCGCCTCCACTGGTTAACGCCATGCGCAAACCGGGCGAATGGAATGTGTACGACATCATCTATTCGGCTCCGGTATTCAAAAAAGACGGAACATATCGCATACCGCCACGTGTTACTGTAATTCATAACGGCGTTGTTATCCAGAATAATACTACAATTTTGGGAACAACCGAATATGTTGGCTTTCCAAAAGTCGTTAAACACGGAGCAGGCCCGATACTCCTTCAAGACCACGGTAATGCAGTCAATTTCCGTAATATTTGGATAAGAGAATTATAATTCTCCTTTTTTTGACATAATTAACAAAATTTTCAGGATTAACAGATTTGTAAATTCTCCTTTTTTGACATAATTAACAAGATTTTCAGGATTAACAGATTTGTAAATTATGAAAATTCTGTTAATTATGTCAAAAAAATTATGTCAAAAAAATCTGTCGATTATGAGGAAGCAGTTTTGTTTATCGGTTTTGGCGCTTGTCATTTGTTGCAGTCTTCGAGCGCAGTACGTGGATTATGGCGAAGACCCTGCGCGTCTTGGATGGCGTCAGATTAATACGGAGCATTACAGGGTGATTTATCCCTCGGACAGTGAAGAGAGAGCAAACCGGTATGCAAATATTCTCGAACACGTTTATCCTCACGTGCGTAATACTATGCCGGCAAAAAGAAGTTCGCTCATTCCGGTTGTGTTGCATCCGTACAATATTACCTCGAACGGGATGGTATCCTGGGCGCCGAAACGTATGGAACTGCTGCCGTCGCCGAATTTTGATTCCCGTTTTCAGCGTCCCGAATTAAGTCTGCTGGTACACGAATCGCGACATATTGCACAGATGGAGAAGCAGAATCAGGGCATATTCAGGCCTTTCTATTTTATTTTCGGGGAACAGACGATCGGTATTGCTTCGTTTTTGAAACCGCAATGGCTTCTGGAAGGCGATGCTGTGGTTGCAGAAACAGCCCTGTCTTCTTCGGGGCGTGGACGCTTAGCCTCGTTCCTGATGCCGTACAGGGCGCAGATCGCTACGGGAAAGAATTTTTCTCTGGATAAATGGTTTTTAGGCTCATACAGGGACAATACTCACGATTTCTATGCTTTGGGGTACGCAATGTCTTCGTATGCGCGACTGAATTATGGCGCCGATGTTTGGAGCAGAGTATGGAACGAAATGAACCGTTCGCTGTTTTATCCGGTTGCGTTGAAGAAAAACACAGGATTAACTTCTGTGAAACTGTTCAAATCGACTTTTGAATCTTTAAAAGAGGAATGGGATTCGTTGACGCCCGTAAATCCCGACGTATTAACTTACATTTCCAAAAAACAGGACAGATTCACTTCGTATAAATATCCTCAGGAAACGAAAAGCGGCATTATCTGTCTGAAAACAAGTCTGTCAACTACTCCTGCCATAGTACTGATCGATTCTTTGGGGAAAGAACATCATTTGACTTATGCGGGGAACGTAAACAGCAAAATAACATACAGCGACAGTTTTGTATACTGGACGGAATATATCCCGGGCATAAGGTGGAAACACGAAAACTATTCGGTCGTTAAACAGTTAAATCTTCGGACATTACAGGTAAAAACCGTTTCGAAACGCAGCAGATATTTCGCGCCGGCTGTGCTGGACGGACAGATTGCCGTTTTTGAACACGAACCGGACGGTCAAAACAATATTGTCCTGATAGACCGCTCGGGGAAGAAACTGAGTTCAATCCCTGTGATTGACAATATGCCGGTGCAGGACATGGTCGCCGACGATAACGGAAACATAACCGCCTCGCTTACCGGAGAGGGAAACGCTGTATTCCGGCTTAATCCCATTACCGGAGAATGGAAGAAACTGCTGGATTACAGGCGTACAAATATCGAATCGCTGCGGATGCATGGCGGACAGCTGATTTTCGAATCGGGATACAGCGGGGTAAACAATATCTATTCGCTCGACACTTCGTCGCTGGCCGTCAAACAGCTGACTAATTCCCTGTTCGGCTCGTTTTCGGGGACATTTTCCCGCGACGGAAGCAAACTTTATCTGTCGGACTATTCCGCGAAAGGATACGGAATTGCAAGTATCGACACCGGACATTTGAACGCGGAGTCTGTCAGTTTCGACAGTCCGTACAGGTTCAAAATGGCGGAAAGTCTTTCGGCTCAGGAATCTTTCAATATCGACGAATATCATTTCACCGACACGCTAAAATACAAATCCGAACCTTACTGGAAAGCTGCGAATCTGTTTAATATCCACAGCTGGTTTCCGTTCTACATGAATCTGGATGAGGCAACGGAAAATTACAGGTTCGAAACCGAAGACCTCAGACCCGGAGTTATGCTTCTTTCGCAAAACAGACTGAATACTCTGACTTCCCAGGTATCATACTATTACGATAATGCCGGAAAGGCTCATCACGGCTTTCTATCGCTGAAATATTCGGGATGGTTTCCGGTGTTTCAGCTAAAACTTGACGTCGGCGGACAGAGAGGCTATCTGT
>JAISPE010000032.1 GCA_031275145.1 Prevotellaceae bacterium
AAAAATCGAAAATAATGGTTTAAATTTGCGGTCTGAAAATAAAAACAGGATGCTTGTAAATCATCAAATAAAATTTTTTGCCGGAAGAGGCAGTAAATATCTGGCAGAGAAGATAGCCAAAAGTTATGGGATAAAACTTGGAGTGTCGTCCATCATGGAATTTAGCGACGGCGAATTTCAACCCTCGTATGACGAAAGCGTTCGCGGGGCGACTGTTTTTATCATCCAGTCTACATTTCCGCCGAGCGACAATTTAATGGAGTTGCTTCTCATGATAGATGCGGCGCGGAGAGCGTCGGCATATAAAATTGTAGCGGTTATGCCGTACTTCGGCTGGGCGCGACAGGACAGGAAAGACAAGCCGCGCTGCTCGATCGGCGCAAAATTAGTTGCCGACATTCTGGTTACCGCCGGAGTCGATCGCGTGATGACTCTGGATTTGCACGCCGACCAGATACAGGGATTCTTTTCCGTTCCGGTAGATCATGTCTTTGCAAGTTCGCTGTTTTTGCCTTTCATTCAGAATCAGAAACTCAAAAATCTGGCCATAGCAGCGCCGGACATGGGCGGGGCAAAAAGAGCAAGCGCTTATGCAAAAGCCATTAACTGTCCGGTCATTATATGTCATAAATCAAGAGAAAAAGCTAACGTGGTCGGAGATATGAGCCTTATCGGAAAAGTCAAAGGCAAAAATGTGATTGTAATAGACGATATGATTGATACGGCGGGAACAATCACAAAAGCTGCCGACATAATGATGGACAAACAGGCATCAAGTGTAAGGGCAATGGCTACGCACGCTTTATTTTCGGGCCCGGCATACGAGAGAATACAAAATTCGGCTCTGGAAGAAGTTATAATAACCGACACCATTCCTCTGAACGATAAACATGAAATATGCAAAAGCAAAATAAGAATACTCTCTGTCGCCGATCTGTTTGCAGATATAATCCATAAAGTCTTCAATTCCGAGTCTATCAGCGGTACTTTCGTGATGTAGTTCCTTCTTAGAAAAACAGGTGTTAATGAAACTATTAAAGACAGGACTGTATGGAAGACCTTCGGGAGTGGATGATACCGGAAAACTTGCAACTTTGATAAAAATATTGCAGGAAAAAGCTGTTTTATATGTATATGAACCGTTTCTCGTTTATTTGCAGGAAAAATTCGGAACACTGATTGAGTGCGAGCGTTTCACTTCGACCAAAGACATTGGAGACGGTCTGGCCTGTCTGCTTAGCGCGGGAGGCGACGGAACGTTTCTGGAAGCGTCACAGTTTTCCATAGAACACGACATTCCCATACTGGGCATAAATTTCGGTCGGCTGGGTTTCCTTGCACAGGTACCTGCAAATGAGATTGAACCGGCGCTTGACGATCTTTTTGAACATAATTATACGGTGGAAAAACGAAGTCTGATAAGCGTGTACAGTGGAGATAACGGGGATTTTATTGCCAATGCCCTGAACGAGGTGGCAGTGCAGAGAAACAATCCGACAATGATTAAAACTACAGTCACAGTGAATGATGAATTACTGTCTTCGTACTGGTCCGACGGGCTGCTGATATCGACGCCCACAGGCTCGACGGCATACTCTCTAAGCGCAGGCGGCCCCATAATGCTGCCCGATACGCATAATTTTATCATCACTCCCATCGCTCCCCACAACCTCAATATACGTCCGATTGTGATATCCGATACTTCAAAAATACTCGTAAAAGTGATTTCAAGGAAAGGAAACGCCGTTTTATGCATCGATAACAGGATGTATGAAATACCTTCCGGCACAAAAATAGAAGTGAAAAAATCACAATCTGTGTTAAATTTTATAAAATTAAAAAATTACAATTTTTTTAAAACGCTTCATACAAAGCTCAACTGGGGGATAGACATGCGTAATTAAGTTTAAAAATGTTAAAACGGGCCTTGACAGTGACTGACAACTAATTCTTTTTTTAATAACTTTGCCGGCAAAATATTTTGAATATGATGAGGAAATATGTGATAATAATTGTTTTCGTTACCGGATTTTCATTCGCCGTTTCGGGACAGATTGAGCGGAACAAAAATTCGATATTCAGAGTCGACAGAACGGAATTGGGACTTGGTTTGGGAACAACATTTTATTTTGGCGATTTTAACGAGTTTATGCCTTTTATGGAACCTCGCTACTATGGTTCCGTTATGCACAGGTTTTATTTTAACCTTCTGTATGCTTTGAGAACGAGTATTTCGTTCGGCAATATTTCGGGAAGTTCAGGGAATTATGCAGGCGATATGCCTTTTTATGACCTCAAGTATCCTTATGGAAGACCGACTGTGTATTTCAGCAGAAACATTATTGATTTCAATACGGGAGTAGAACTGGGATTCCGGCCTTTAGAGCCTGTAATACACCGGCTTAATGAAAGATTTTCTCCTTATATATTTCTCGGAATCGGAATCACAATCGCATACAACGACCCGAATGCAAAAACGGAAGACGCCCGTTCGGCCTCTTCTTTATACCCGCGAATTTACGGCACTACCGACGCTAATTCAGGCATCATCCAGGCATTTAATATCCCTGTCGGAATAGGATTCAAATATTCGCCATGGAAACGCTGGACAATAGGCGCTGAATGGCAGTTCAAGAAAACATTCAGCGACGATATCGACCGCTTTAACAATATCAAACCAAGCGATATAAATAATAATAAGAAAGGTTCGGTATTTTTAAATACCGACTGGATATCGTTTCTGGGAGTATCCATTTCATACCGTCTTGCCGTACAAAGTAAATGCCCTTCCATTAAAACAAAATATCCTTCAAGAAGATATTTTCAGGGAATTAACAGAGATTACGATCTCTACGATAATAACAGCGGTAAGAAAAAGAAAAAATAATACCTCTTTTTGATACCGTAAACAATTTTGTTCTTTAATATTATACTATGCGCTGTACAGTTTTGTGATAATGGGAATATGTTTCGTCCCAAAACTGAAAAGATTTGATGACGCTTATTTTTTTACCGCAAAGGCACGAAGGCACAAAGGTTTCACACAGAACTGTCGTGCGTCAACCCTTTGTGCTTCTTTGTGCCTTTGTGGTAAAAAATGATAAAAAAGCGGTAAAAAAGTGATATGGCAGTGACTAAAATTGCTTCATCGCTCACAAAAATACACCGGATACAGCTATAAATAAAAGTTATACCTAATCACAGGGATGATTGTCGAAATAAGAAGGAAATCCAAATTTCTGGGGACATACTTTGAATGCACTGCCGTCAACAATTTTATTTAAAATTGCATCAGGTATAATACCGCTAAAATAGTTGTTATCAAGATGGAGAGTTATCAGTTCCAAATCTGCTAATTCCGCAGGAATTGTTCCCCTAAAATTGTTATTTGATAAAATCAAATGCTTCAATTTGGTCAATGCCGTTATATTTTGAGAAAGCGTTTGTATTTTATTATTGTTCAGAGACAAATATTCCAGATTTGTCAAACCGAA
>JAISPE010000065.1 GCA_031275145.1 Prevotellaceae bacterium
GCGACTTTATCGAGTTCCCAGACAGTAAAGCTGTTCATGCTGATTTCCGCGGAATGGGCGAAATCAAATGAAGGAATCAGTTCCTTTCCTTTTACGGTACATATTTCCGTACCCGGCGATAGAACGTGAATGTTTTTACCCGCAAACTCCACATCGGCGGCGAATTTCTCCGGCAACATGTAAATACGGTCATTATTACGGATATATGTAAATGCCTGGCCTGGCCGAATCCATGAATTGAGTTCCGGAATTTTGCATGTCCGTTTCGATTTTTTTGTATCGTGCTGTTTCAGTTCGCCGTTCTTACGGATTAGCGACAGGAACAGGCCTTCGCTTTTTGTTCTGTGAGGGAAAAACCGGCAGGCGTGTATATTGTCGTCAAGAGACGGGGATATGCCTTCAAATGCCGGCATATCAACGGGAATGGATTCTGCCCCAAGATTTTCTACAATAAATTTAACCGTATTTTCATTTTCCTCGACATTGTAGGTACAGGTCGCATACAGCATAAATCCTCCCGGTTTCAGGGAATCCCATACATCCCGTACAATTCTCAACTGTCTTGCCGCACAAAGTCTTATGTTTTCGGGCGACCATTTTTCCAGAGCTTTGGATTCCTTACGGAACATTCCTTCGCCGGAACACGGTGCATCGACGAGAATAAAATCGAAAAACCGGTTAAGTCTGTGAAATACCGAAGGATCGGAGGAAGTAATCACTGCATTTGCCCGTCCCCATCTGGCGATATTCTCTTCAAGTATTGCAGCGCGTGACCGAATGACCTCGTTACAGACTGTCAAACTGTCGGGAAAAAGCGAAATTAAATGAGTGGATTTGCCTCCGGGAGCGGCACAAAGATCCAGTATGCAGTCGATCCCGCCGTACTGCTTTACTGTATTTGCGCACTGTTCCACAAACATGGAGGCCGCTTCCTGCACATAGTACGAGCCGGAATGAAACAGAGGGTCAAGAGTGAATAAGGGTCTGCTGTCAAGATATAAACCCGATTCGCACCAGGGAACTTTACCGGTCGAAAGCCGGGAATCGAGAATCGGGAGTTTCGCGCCGGCGGGAATTTTTATGCCGCTGTTTAATCTGATACTCACAGGAGAAGCCTCGCTGAGCGATGATTCAAAACAGGGATATTCATCTCCCAAAATAATTTTCATGTCAGCAACAAACGCCTGAGGCAGTACATTTTTCATTTTCGGTTCTCAAAGTATTACTCTCTCGAGGTAGTTGGAGATAAATTTCTTCTGTTCGTTAAGCTGTAATAACTGTTCGAGAATGACAAACTGTTTCTCTTCGTCTTCTGTTTTCAGCTGTTCGGAAAGTTTGTGGATTGCGATTGTCAGTATCTTTGACTTGTAAGCGACCAGAGCCTTGGGGACAGCCTGCGCCAGACTGACAGTCACACTGTCTGTCCCGTCCCAGATTTTACTTACCGTATAATTCTCGTTTCCCTGCATTTGAGTGTCCATAAGAAGGGATACGGTCACCGATGAAATGTCCGGATCTCTGTGCCGGATAAAGTATTGAGCGAAATACGGAGTATCTCTGTCGAACGCCGTTTCCAGCAGCTTTTCATATTCTTCGAACAGTTTTTTATATTGCAGATTCTGAAACTCCAGATCGTCGTTTTTGATATCCTTTATTATATATTCGTCAACGCGAATGATAACTTCGTCGCCTTCTTCGTTCGCTGTCCGGAACAGATTTTCGCGGCCATGTTTCAGTATATACATAAGAAGCTCTTTTTCCTGTTCCTGACAGAAAATATTGCGCACAAAGGTCGGAACAGACGGCAATTCTTCAGCTATGGAAGGCTGTTCATCCTTGTCCGGCGGTTTTTTTTCGCCGCCGATATGCCTGTTTCTGGCGCGGGCAACTTCCTGACTGAGGATATGCTCGTCTATCTCAAGCATTTTACTGCATTTCTGGATATATACGTTACGTGTTATCAAATCGGGGATAACCGATATGGAATTAACTGTTTCGTGAATGACTTCCGCCTTTTTTATCGGGTCGTTGATGCCTTCGCTCAGCAGGTTTACCTTGAACGAAAGAAAATCCTGTTCGGCAGAATCCAGAAACTGACGGAGTTCGTCTGCATTGTGTTTTCTTGCGTACGAGTCGGGATCTTCACCGTCGGGAAGCAGAACGACCTTGATTTTCAGGCCGTATTTCAGCAGCATGTCAATTCCCCTGATGGAGGCTTTGATTCCGGCGGCATCACCGTCGAACAGTACGGTCACGTTTTCGGTAAACCGCGATATCAGCCTGATCTGCTCTTCGGTCAGCGACGTGCCCGACGATGCTACAACGTTCTCTATTCCTGACGAAAACATTGATATCACGTCGGTATATCCTTCGACCAGATAGCATTTGTCGAGTTTGCCGATTGCCTGTTTTGAAAAATATATCCCGTACAGGACATTTCTTTTCAGATAGATATCGGAATCGGGCGAATTAAGGTATTTTGCCGTTTTCCTGTCTGTCTGCAAAATCCTTCCTCCGAAAGCGATGACCCGTCCGCTGAGCGAATGAATCGGAAACATGACCCGCCCGCTGAATCTGTCGAACAGAGCGCCGTCGTCTTTCTTTATTGACAGTCCTGTTTTTACAAGAAATTCTTCTTTGTATCCGGCTTTAATGGCCGCTTCGGAAAATGCGGTTCTTTTTGCGGGACTGTATCCGAGCTGAAATTTATCTATGATTTTTTTCGGGAAACCCCGTTCTCTGAAATACGAAAGCCCTACAGCCCTGCCTTCGTCGGTATTGTTCAGCGTGTCGGTAAAAAAGGCGCCGGCATAACCCGAGACAATCAGCATGCTTTCGCGGTCGTTGTTACGAACAATTTCTTCCGGCGACTGCTCCTTTTCATGTACCTCTATGCCGTATTTTTTACCGAGATATTTAATCGCTTCAACATACGTAAAATGCTCGTGTTCCATGACAAAAGAGACGGTATTGCCTCCTTTCCCGCAGCCAAAACACTTAAACAGTCCTTTCGCCGGCGAAACCGTAAACGAAGGCGTCTTTTCGTCGTGGAAGGGACACCGGGCTATAAAATTCACGCCCCGCCTGCGCAGGGTGATAAAGTCGCCGACAACATCCACAATATCGGCCGCGTCAATTATTCTGTCTATTGTCTGTTTGTCGATCATCTGTTATGAGGTATGAAGTATGAGGTATGAGGTATGAGGTATGAGTGAGGTATCTACGCACAGTCTGCAATAATGGATAACCCAAAAATCCCGTAGGGTCCTGCGGGACTTCCGGTATGAAATATGAGATATGAGATATCTGTGTAATCCCAACATCAGGTTTTCGGGACTGCCCGAAACTGTTCCGTACAAAGTATAATCTGTCATGATTTTTCTCTGACGAGTTTCACGAAATCGTCGAAAAGGAAGTCGGCGTCTGTAGCGCCGCTTGCTGCTTCAGGATGAAACTGCGCCGAGAAAAACGGTTTTGTCTTATGCCGTATTCCTTCGTTTGAGCCGTCGTTCATATTGACAAACAGCTCTTCCCAGTCGCTGTCCAAACCTGAGGGGTCTACTGCATAACCGTGATTTTGCGCTGTTATCAGACATCTGTTTGAGCCGACTATACGCACCGGCTGGTTGTGACTTCGATGTCCGTACTTCAACTTATACGTTTTTGCTCCGGCCGCCATCGAGAGAAGCTGGTTTCCCATGCATATCCCGAAAACGGGTTTGTCGCCGTCGAGCGCTTTCCGCAGCCGTTCGATCGTTATGCCGCAATGGGCGGGATCGCCGGGACCGTTGGATATGAAAAGCCCGTCGTACTCAATGGATGAAAAATCGTAATCCCATGGAACTCTCACCACTTCGAGACCGCGTTTCAGCAGGCATCTTATTATATTGTGTTTCACTCCACAGTCAATCAATACTATCCGCCTGTCGCCCGAGCCGTAGTACATTACTTCTCTGCAACTCGCCAGTGCAACCTGATTTTCTGTCGCAGGGTCGTACAGTTCCGCTTTGCTGTCGGCAGTGTCCGTAATCATGCCTTTCATCGAACCTTTCTCTCTGAGTATCTTGGTCAGTTCGCGGGTGTCAATGCCCTGAATGGCCGGTATTCCGTATGTCCTTAACCATTCGTGAAGACTCTGTTTCGAGTTCCAGTGACTGTGTGCGTCGGAATAATCGGATACAATCAGTCCCGAAATCTGTATTTTTTCCGATTCAAAGAAAAGCGACAGATTCCCGTTCATCGAATCTTCGGGAACACCATAATTGCCAATCAGCGGATATGTCGCGACGAGAATCTGTCCAAGATACGAGGGATCGGTGAGACTTTCGGGATATCCAACCATTGCGGTGTTAAAAACCACTTCTCCCGATGCGAAAGTGTCTTCGCCAAAGGATGTTCCAGCGAATTTTGTTCCATCTTCCAGAACAAGGTAAACAGGCCTGTTTGTTTGCATAATCTATTTCAAAATACGCCGCAAATTTATTCAAAAAGTTTCAAAGTGAAAAAAACGGTGAAATTCCCTTTTGACAGAACTCCTTTTTTTGACAGAATTAACAGAATTTTCATAATTTACAAATTCTGTTAATTATGTCAAAAAAAAGAGATTCTGTCAAAAACAGAACAGATTCAAAACCATTTGAATCCCATAATTTCTTTTACTCCTGCCAGAGTTTTTGATGCGCTTGCACGGGCTTTTTCGGCGCCGTATTTCACAGTCTCGCTCAAATATTTATCATTACCCTTTATTTCCAGTATCCGTTCACGTATCGGGAGCGTCACTTTGCAAATATCGTCGGCGAGCTGTTTTTTCATATCGCCATAACGGATTTCTCCGGATTTGTATTTGTCTTTGTAGAACTGAACGACTTCACTGTCCGATACTGTTTGCAGTATAGTGAAAAGGTTTTGTACCGGCTCGGACATGGGAGCATCCGCATCAGCAGGGCCGCTGTCGGTTACTGCACGCATAACTTTTTTGCGTATGGTTTTCCCGTCATCGGCTAAATAGATGCCGTTACCTTCGGATTTTCCCATTTTTCCCGTGCCGTCAAGTCCGGGTATTTTTACAAGCTCCGTACCGAAACTGTATGCCGAAGGTTCGGGGAAAAATTCGACATTATACATATTGTTAAATCTGCGGGCAAATACTCTGGCCATTTCCAGATGCTGTTCCTGATCTTTTCCTACGGGTACTTTATTCGCCTTATGTATAAGTATGTCCGTT
The DNA here is from genome assembly GCA_031275145.1 of Prevotellaceae bacterium. Taxonomy (GTDB): domain Bacteria; phylum Bacteroidota; class Bacteroidia; order Bacteroidales; family UBA932; genus JAIRLF01. The sequence continues at coordinate 5,225 of JAISPE010000065.1, forward strand.
GCCATCAGTACCGGATAGGTCAGCAGGCCGGCATTGACATTATTCGGATGCTTGCGTACCTTTTCCTTAAACGAAGACGTGCGTTCAAGCTCGCCGACATACGACCACATGTTCATCAGCGTATATAATTCCGAAACTTCCGGAACCATACTCTGAACGAATATAACCGACTTTTCGGGGTCAAGCCCCGAAGCAAGATATTCGGCTAAAACGGTTTTGATATTTTCGTGAAAATTTTCAGGGTCCGGATGCGTCGTCAACGAGTGTAAATCAGCAATAAAAAAGAAACAGTTATTTTCATCCTGCATCCTTATAAAATTGCGTAAAGCTCCAAAATAGTTTCCTATATGCAAATTTCCGGTGGAACGAATCCCGCTTAAAACAATCTCTTTCATTTAAAATAATTTATAATTTATAATTTTAGATTTACGATTTACGATTTACGATTTACGATTTACGATTTACGATTTACGATTTACGATTTACGATTTACGATTTACGATTTACGATTTACGATTTACGATTTACGATTTACGATTTA
>JAISPE010000120.1 GCA_031275145.1 Prevotellaceae bacterium
TTTCTGTAACTTTGTCAACTGTAAGTATACCCATAATCTATTGTATCGTTTTATTTTTCAACCACAAAAATACATAAAATTGTGGAATACTTACTTTTCTTATCCAAAACTCAGGTTGATACCTTTATTCATTGAAGACTCCATAGACAGAAAACCTCATTTACACCTAATTCAAAATAACAGAACAACCTCAGTAGCAATAATGTAATACACACAAACCAACCTCATTACCTCATTAAACCGAACTGGATGCCGTTGATTTAATGCGGTAATGAGGTCTGTGGTTTATATCATATTTTCCTGCTACCGAGGTTGTTTTGTTTTAAAAATTAGTAAAAATGAGGTTTTTTTAACCGTTATATCTTATTTATTTCTCATCCCTTACCGCTTTTTATCATTTTTTTACCGCAAAGGACACAAAGAGCGCTATGAACCATGAAGGGCTGACGCACGATAATTCTTTGTGAAATCTTTGTGCCCATTGTGCCTTTGTGGTAAAAAATAAGTGGTAAAAAACGTTATTTCTGGATTGCTTCATCGCCATATCACAACTACACCGCGCGAGGAATAAACCCCGGGTTATTTACGAATTTTTCTTTCTACGCGAGACAGTATAAATTCGTTCAATTCGGGGTTTTTAATCTTGTCCAGTATCTCATTTGCGAAACCGGACATGAGTAGCAACTGTGCTGTGGATTTATTTATGCCGCGCGACTGCATGTAAAAAAGAGCGTCCTCATTCAATTGACCGACAGTAGCTCCATGCGAACATTTCACATCATCGGCATAAATTTCGAGCTGCGGTTTTGTGTATATTTTCGCTCCGGTATTGAGCAGCACGTTTTTATTCGATTGAAATGCCACGGTTTTCTGTGCATCAGGGCATACAAGTATACGGCCATTGAAAACATTCACTGCCTTATCATCTAAAATACTTTTATACAGTTCATTGCTTTGACATTCCGGTACGGCATGATTTATAAACGTATAGTTATCCACATGCTGCCTATCACCGGCGACGACTAATCCGTACAGATTACTGTAACAGTGTTTTCCGCTCAGATGCACCTCAGTATTCCGGCGTACAAGTCCTCCCCCGATAACAATATTCGAATGATTAAAAGAACTGCCATCATATTGCCGGCTATAATCGGAAGAAATATGTTTGGACAACAAGCCATTATCATGGACGCAGACAAAATCGACACGGGCATTCTGCTTAATCACTGTCTCGGACAGATTGTTTGTCAGGATAGAAACATCCGGAACTCCGATATTGTATTCAATTATCTCGGCGACACTGTTTTCTCCGAAAACGAACAGATTGTGTTGCTGACTGAAAATATTGGCGTCAGAATCGTAAATATTAATAATCATCAGTGGTCGGGCAGTTTTCACACCCGGATCTACAGCGACAAAAACACCCGAAAGAGCTGTGGCAATATTCAGCGCCACCGGCAAATCAGTATTGTCGGCCAAACGGTTATAGTATTTTTCCACAATATCTTCACATTCCCTCGCAGCCAGCATCAGACTGCCGTAGACAAATCCGCTCTCCGACCTGATTTCGTTATTGACACATACGCCGTTAACCGTATATATTTTAATCGCGTCGATTTCGGAAAAATCCGGTTCGACGGGTATTTTCCTTTCGCAGGGATTGACGGGAACATATTCCCCTTCGAAAATGTCCGATAGAGGAGTGTATTTATATTTTTCCTGCTTTAAATACGGGAATCCGCTGTTTTTTATTTCATCAAACGCACTGTCTCTGAACTTGTTTATATAACACGGGAATAAATTCTCGGACAGGTTGGCGGCGATGCCGTATATATTACTGTAATTCATATTTCCATGTCTTTCAGCCAGTCATAACCCTTTTTTTCAAGTTCCGGAGCCAATTCCTTACCGGCAGATTTCACTATTTTACCTTTATATAATATATGTACAAAATCGGGTGCGATATAATCAAGTAATCGCTGATAGTGTGTTATCAAAATGAGAGCGTTGTCGGGAGATTTCAATTTATTGACACCTTCGGAAACAATTCTCAGCGCATCGATATCCAGTCCGCTGTCGGTTTCATCAAGAACAGCCAGTCTGGGGTTTAAAACCGCCATCTGGAAGATTTCGTTCCGTTTTTTTTCTCCGCCCGAAAAACCTTCGTTAACCGGACGGCTTATGAGGGCAGAGTCCATTCCCGTCAATGCGGCTTTTTCCCGTATCATTTTCAGAAAATCCGCCGCTTTAAGCGGTTCAAGCCCCTTGTATTTACGCTGTTCATTGACGGCTGCTTTCATAAAATTCGTCATGCTTACACCCGGGATTTCTACCGGATACTGGAAACTCAGAAATATTCCGGAATTAGCCCTGTCTTCGGGAGACATTTCGAGCAGATTTTTTCCCTCAAAATCTATTTCTCCCTGAGTTACCTCAAAACTGTCGCGTCCGGCGATCACCGAAGCCAGAGTACTTTTTCCCGAACCGTTAGGTCCCATTATTGCATGCACTTCACCGGCGCGAACTTCGAGGTTGATTCCTCTAAGTATTTCCTTACCTTCTACATTTGCATGTAAATCTGTAATTTTTATCATAATCCTGTTTTAAGCCTACTGTTGAAGATGTTCTTCAATCCAATCAGTCTGTTTCGTACATCTTCGTCAAAATCAGCCAAATCTTCATCGGTTAAAATATCGTCCATATATAATTCCAATACTGTAATAAAATATTTCGATCCTCCAAGACCGTCATATCTCATGGCAATATGCTTATCGAATTTATGTGCCGATTTATAAATTTTAATATACAGTTCGTGATTTGACTTCACACCGCTTTTATCTGTAAGCAACAATTTTTTAATGCTTTCGATAAAATCAGCACATTCAAGTTCCAAACCTTTATCGATTAATGCACGGGCTATCTTTTTCTGACTTTTTGACAATTCATCATTCATCATAATCGTTTTATTATTTTCAGTGCAAAAGTAGTAAAGATTTCCGAATAACCAACTATAATTTAGATGGGGTGTACGACAAAATTCCTTTTTTGGACAAAATTCCCCTTTTTTTTGACATAATTAACAGAATTTTCATAATTAACAGACTTTGTAAATTATGAAAATTCTGTTAATTATGTCAAAAAAGAATTCTGTCAAAAGGGAATTTATAACCGGCTCAAATTTTTTGTATCTTTGCGCCGATTTATTTTAATAAACGGCTCAATGCATGTATAACTGGCAATTAGAAAAATGGGCAGAATTTATTTATAATGAGAAAAT
>JAISPE010000134.1 GCA_031275145.1 Prevotellaceae bacterium
GGGCTTGTTGTAAGGATATTGCAAAAAGCGACATGCAGCAAGTTTCACGGCGGTCCGGAAGTCCGAAGGATTTCAATATGAATAACCCCGAACAAACGCAGTGCAGTTCGGGGATAGCAGCAACCCCCGCCTCAACTCCGAAGGAGTTGAACTGCTTCGCAGTTCTGATGATGAGGCGACAGTACCCACGTGCTGCGCCTGCCGGCTTGCTCGGGGTTATTCATATTTAACACCTTCGGTGTTAGAGGAAGAGCCTCTTAATGTATTATTTACAAAAAGAGTCATTGTAAGGAGCGCAGCGACGAAGCAATCCAACTCATATTTTTAATTCAATCAATCTCCCCGATTTTTCCCATAAATAAAATTACACCCGAACTTTTTTCGGAGATCGCAAACACAAACGGTTTATTTACAATAAAATCTATTGTTTGTGAAGGCCCGGCAGACGTGAATCCCATTGATATACCTGTTACCGCAGCCGCTTCCGTACCTTCTTCATTAACTTCGATAAAAGTCTTGTGAATTACTTGCGAAATGAATAAGGCAACCTCGCTAATATTACCGAAATCGGCATATCTGGTAAACGGTATTCTCATACCTAATTCAGGCAAAATATTTTCATGCATTTCATATTTACATTCTACCTTAAACCGTGGTAAACTGAGATTTACCTCTCTTCCGGACATGCTTTCCACTGTACGGTTCCACCGGTCGCTGTTCAAACGTTCTACCATGTCCTCTGCCGTTCTGTCTTCTCCCGGCAACAGGAGAATCATGCTGAATGCCTGATTTCCATACGGTAACTCCAAATATTCGCCATATTCGTCTGCACCGTACTTGAAACTTGCTGTTTGACGCATCATTTGCACCTGATTCGTTTTTCCGTCAGATGTATAAAAGTCTTCTTTACGGGTATTGTTTTTATCGAATTTGGACGTCCATATTCCTTTAAAATACACGGCATTGATAAGCCACATCGCAGTTTCGGAGGAAATGTTGTCCACTATGCTCTTAATTTTATCGCCGGTTTGTCTTGCACACCAGTTATTTATCTGTTTTATTGCATCCGGCGATGAAAAGTCAAGAGCGCTCACTTCAGCGGCATAATTTGTACGGTTTACTTCCAAAAATGCGTTTTTTACCGGCAAATCCTGTCTGTACCATATTGAATTGGCTATTGAAAGCTGTGTTGACGGATCAACGCCCGTCAATTCCGAACGAAGCAGCCGGCTGTGTTCGTTGATGTCGCTAACAGTGTAGTCTTTAGCGCGCAATGTCTCCAGTATTTCATCGGATGTAGCGCCTTTTGCTCCGTTTAATACCATGTTAAAAGCCATGCTGATACTCAAAGGCGAAATGAAAATATTCGCGTCTTTCGAATCGGCGCATGTGGCTTTGAAAATATCAAACGCAAATGCGTTGTCGGTAGTTATTTTCTGCCTGATATGCACAGCAACAGGCTTGGCGTCAGGTAGCGGAGTCGGTTCGTTATTTTCATTTTCGTTTTGACAGGCTACACATAATGCCATAGACAGAATCATTGTAAAATAAAATTTCTTTTTCATGATATACAACATTTTAGTAATAACTTTATTAGATAATAAGATAATACCATACTTTAATATATGGTTATAGATGATTTTTCATCAAAAATGTTGCATGAGGCAAAACGTTTATACATAAAAAAAGCGTCAGTCCCGACTTTCTCTGTATGCGAAGATGTCTGACTGACACTTGATAGTTTCAACTCTATCTAAATTATTTTCTTGATGCAAAGGTAAGGCATAAAATGGCAGAAAACACGTTTTTTATGTTTTTTAACATAAAATTTTTATGTTTTATAGCATGTCCAATCCACAAATGGAATCTTCCTGTCTCTGTATTTTTTCATCTCCAGTCTAAATTTATGTTAATAAAAAACATGTTTTACGGCATGTTTTTTGAAGAAATTTCCAAAAAATCATGCTTTCGCCGATATAATCCGGATTGCCTGCATCTTTTCACACAGTTTCCGGCAGAGCCGTTATGACAAAAAAAGTCGGGAACAGTGTTTGACACTGTTCCCGACAGACTGAAAGGTATCCGGTACAGGCTTATTCCTGTCCGTAAACTGACATTTCGCCAACCATGGCATAATTGCCGCTGCCTTTATGCCCTATATCGAAATATACCTTAATATACCTTGCTTTCGGATTATTAACCAGACGGCAACTTTGCGGGCCGGAATTAGCCTGGTCAAAGCTAAATTCTCCCTGATCTTCCCATGTCCATCCGGTTATGCCGTCTACCGTATTTTCATCGGCGTTTCGTCCGTTTTCCGTACAGGTATAGAATCTTTGTCCTTTCTGTCCGGCGCTGTTACCCTGCCTTTTCGTCATTTCTACCCTGCTGACTGTCACTTCGGCGCCCAGATCAATGATATACCAGTGCGGAAAATTAGTTGCCGGGCTTCCCCATCTGGCATGCCAGAAAGTACTTATATTCCCGTCAAAGATTGCAGCTACTCTGCCGTTTGGGGCAGCGCCTTCGTTCGTAGCCTGCGAACTGTAACCGATTGTCGCATCCTGGCTGCCGGAATTGTATCCCGGAACAGACCATTTCGTTTTGTCAAATTCCGTTTCGGCGTACGGAGTTATTTTTACTTGCCGTCTGCCGGATTCGTTCCGGTAAACATCCGTGGCATATACTGCAAATTCAATTTCCCCGTCTGTTCCCGCAACAACGACAGAGCCTTTGCCCGAAGTTGCGGCATTGAATGTCCGTGATATTTTTGCCGAAGGATTATTCGGATCAGGGTATTCAACTACTACAAAAGCTTTTTTTCCTGACGTATTTTCCCATGACACTGTTGCTCCGCCGAAATCGGCTTCCATGATGATCGTCGGGAATATGGAAACATATACGGGATCCAGGGGAGATGCCTTTACCCGTTCGGGCGCAGACTGCGCTCCCCCGACATTACACGAAATCAATTCGAAAACATGTTCGCCGGTATCTGTAAACCCGTCAATCGTATCCGTCACAGAAAGAGTTATGGAATCTGCGGCGTATACGGATATATTTTTGCTGACTGTCGTTCCTTTGGAACCAGTATAGACAATCTTGACATAATCCAGGTTGGGGTCGGCCGGATTTTTCCATTTCAAGACTACTTCTCCTGTTCCCGGTTCGGCAGAAACACCGGTAACCGGTTCGGGCGCGATGCCTCCTTTACCGCTCCTTTTTTCTTCTTCACATGCAATAAATGCATAAACACAGATGAACAGAGCGAAGAATTTTATTGTATTTTTCATTTTTATACTGTTTTAAAATAATTAATAACCTGGATTTTGAATGATTTTGGGATTTTTATCTATATCGCTGCCCGGAATCGGCATGAGGTAATGAGCCGGCACATTGAATTTGCGTACAACTTCTACCTGCTGCGGAGTGAAAAAGTCATCTCCGTTTGCACGTATATTTAATCCCCGAGGCTGAACATCGAAGTATTTTTTGCCGAGCAGCCATCTTCTGACATCCCAGAATCTGTGATTTTCGAGATAGAGTTCGACGGTCCGTTCCTGGCGTACAATTTGACGCAGTTTATTTTGGTCCAGAGTGACATTTGCCCAGGAATCTTCGATGTCGGGAATCCCGGCACGATTTCTGATTTTGTTGATATATGTTTTTGCCGTCTCCAGACTTGCAGCGTCTCCTGTTTCTATAAGGGCTTCGGCATAATTGAGATACAGTTCTCCAAGACGGATAACAGGCCATGCATACTGCACTAAACCTCCTCCGCCCGAGCCCTGTGCGTACAGGGGATGAACTCCTTTCTTGTTTAAATATCCTGTCGGGGAATAATTGTTTACTCTGGTCTTTATTCCGCAACCGTCATTTTGCATGAATTTGGTTTGATATTTATATACTCCCGAGGATCTTTGAACTTCGTAGTACCCGTTATGGTATGCAATCCATGCGTAAAAGCGGGGTTCCCTGTCGATGTTGAGAATCGACGTCTTACCGTTGGTATGCCTGTCCGAAACGGTTTGCGTACCGAAACGGTTCGCGTAATCGAAGGCGGGGTCTTCGTCAATCGGCAATCCCCTTGAGGTGTAAAAACTTTCCAGCATTGTCAGCGTCGGGGCGATACCGTTCCAGCTCCAGTCTCTGTCGGGATCGAAAGGGGTTGATTTGTTTTGCAGAGCATAACTGCTTTCCGTTCTTGTAGAAGCCCAGATTATCTCGGGAGTTTCCCTGTCGCAAATGGTCATTCTCAGTTTTCTTTCAGTGGGGTCTTCCGGCTCCGGCTGATTTTGCGCCACTTCCCCGTTATCATACAGTTTCATTCTTATGGCATCGGCGGCAGCGATTGCCGTACTGCATGCTTCGGCGGCGATTTGCCATTTCGACGGGTCGTATGTATGGTTGATAAGCGGAATCCCGTCTGCGGTTTTGAAGCTGGCATACTCGGGAGACGCACTCAGGTTATCGGTTCCGGCGACGGACGACTGTCCTCCGTTGAACAGGGGAGATGCGGCATAGAGTAACATGCGCGCCTTTATTGCTTTGGCAGCGACGCTTGTAGCCCGTCCGTACGCCGAACCCGTATGCCTGTCAATCAGGCCTGTTTCTATGGATTCGTCAAATTTGCCGGAAATCCATTCCACACAGTCGTCGTACGGTTCGCGTGCCGGATAATCGGACACAGCCATGTCCAGACTTGGAGTCGATTTAATAAGGATTGTCGGACCGTAACATTTCAGCAGGAGAAAATGATAGTAAGCAATCAGGAATGTGGCTTCGGCTTTGTATACCGTTTTTTCACTGTCACCCAGACCGGGAACGCCGTCTACATTGTCAAGCATGATATAGCACTGCCGTATTCCCTGAAACAGTGTGTTCCAGTAGGAAATCACGGGATTCACCGAAGTATAGTTTCCTTTCGGGAAATTCGCAAATGTTTCGTGTTCAAAAGGGGAAACTATTTCGTCTGCCGTATAAAGGTCAATTGAATTGACATCCGCCCTCGGATTGGGCAGATATGAATAGCAGGAATACAGAAACCGTTCTGCGGCTTTACGGTCTTTGAACGCATCGTTTTCCGTCGGTATCTCGTCGGGTACAATATCCAGATATTTGCATGAATAAGTAAAAGTCAATCCGGATAAAAGTAAAAAATAAAATATCTTTTTCATTGTTGTTGTATTTATAAATTCATTTGTAAACCGATATTATATGCCCTCTGTGTAGGGTATGACATGCCCGCGCCTCCTCCCATTTCGGGATCCCACAGTTTAAATGTGGAGAAGGTCAGCAGGTTTGCTCCGCTCAGGTATATCCTGAGAAATTTGTATGTGAATCCTATTTCCAGATTTTTTAATTTAAGGAAAGAGGCGTCACGCAGCCAGTATGTCGAAGACGCTGTATTGTTTGCATTATCCTGTTTGCTCAGGCGGGGATATGCGGCGTAAATGTCCTGGTTTGTCCTGCTCCAGTAATTATCCGCGACAAATTGCAGCGAATTGCGTATGGATGAAGAGCCGAAGGGATGAAATCCGCTCATCATAAGCGATGTTCGGGCAGCGCCCTGAAACAGGAACGAGAAATCGATCTTTTTCCACTGTATCGACGGTCCGAAGCCGTACACGATTTCGGGAACGGTGGGATAGCCTGTACGCATCATGTCATTTGCATCGATGATGCCGTCGCTTACGCCGTTAATGTTGGGTATATCCGTATATTTGATATCTCCGGCCTGAATAAAACCTCCGAGCTGCTGCCGGGGACTGTTTGCAACTTCCAGATCGTCGATAAACAGACGTTCGGCCTGATACATTTCGATTGAGTTCACGGCATGACCCACTCTTGTCTTGTTTCTGTACAGTTTGTATTCGGGTTCGTCGTAATCCCTGATTTCATTCCGGGCAAGGGTAAACGTACCTTTAAACGAGACGGAGAGATTTTCGTTCACCCGTTTGCTGAAATCAATTGAAAAGTCGAATCCGCGGTTGTCCACGATTCCCAGATTGCCGTACACTTTCGTATCGGCAGTTCCGAGGAAGCTCGGAATCGTTTGACGTTCCAGAAATATTCCGGTACGGTGTTCCTTATAAATATCGAAAGTTATGTTTAAACTGCTTAACAGTTGCAAATCTATTCCGGCATTGATTTTATTGCCGACTTCCCATGTAAGGTTATTGTTGGCGTATCTGCCGTATGAGGGTCCGCTCAGGGAATAGTCCATGTTGATACCGGTGGTATAGCTTACTCCGGTCAGGTTGATATCCGACAGGTATATGAACCGCCCGGCATTTGTCTGGTCGTTGCCGACAAGTCCCCACGAACCTCTTAATTTCAGGTTTGAAATAATCCGGCTCAGCGGTTTCCAGAACTTTTCCTGGCTGATATTGTATCCTGCGGAGAAAGACGGGAAAAACCCGAATCTGTAATTTTCCGCAAAATTTTCGCTTCCGTTGTATCCGAAGTTTGCTTCAAACAGATACCTGTAATCGTACGAATAGGTTACGCGCCCCGCTATACCCTGTTTCCTTTTCGGAAGCGACGAGTACAAATCACTTGGATTATTGACATTATACTGATTCTGGTTGTATAAAATCATTGCAGAGACATTGTGTATTTTGTTAAATACCCTGTTATAGTTCAAGGCTGTCTGGATGTATATTCTGCGGTCGCCGGATGTGCTGCCGTCAGTCGTCAGTACGTCCGACTGTTCTGATCCTACCATGGCCAGCTGGTACGAGTCCATCATCCCGGCATTGTCAAGTTCGTATTTTGTAACATAAAACTGGTTATAGTTTGCATATCTGTTGGTCGTACTGCTTGTCCAGTTTTTGAACGATACGAGTGCGTCGAATGTCAGTCCGTCTGTAACAAAATCCAGTTTCTGGCTGAAATCCAGGTTTGCGATAACCGTACTCTGGAAGTTTGAATTATACCCGCGAACCATTTCCGCCACAGGATTTCTGTATCCCGAATTATACCGGCCTCCGGTTTTCCCGCCCCATGCGATATATCCGCGTGTAAGGCTTGATTCTTCCCTGGCGGTACCGTTCGGGAACAGTATAGGGAAATCGACGGGGTTTGATTCCATTATCATGCCAAAAATATCGCCTGTTGAAAGATAGGGACCCGAATAGTCGTACAGCTGCGTGTTCAGGCGCAGCCCCACTTTTGTTGTCCGGCTTAAATTCAGGTTGATATTGTTCTGGAAATTATATCTCCATATACCTATATTATTATTGTACGAAAAGAAATCCCTGCTTTTGGCTTTCAGCATGCCTTCCTCGTGTCCGACGGATACGTTCATGAAATAATCCAGCCGCTGGCCTCCGCCCCTGATGTTGAATACGGTTTTCTGGCTTGTAGCCACATTTTTGAACATTTCGCCGTACCAGTTGACGTCAGGATACAGCAACGGGTCGTAGCCTGCCGATGTCCTTTCGATCTTTTCGCCGGAATACAGGATTTCGCCCGTACCCCGTCCGGAGACCGCTTCGTTGTACATTGTCATGTAGGTAACACCGTCGGCGACCTGCGGTATTTTTGTCGGGGTGTTGAAAGTGTTTTCGAGGCGGATGTTGATGACCGGTTTCTTCAGGTCACGCCCCGATTTTGTTACTACAATCATAACCCCGTTTGCGCCGCGTGAACCGTACATCGCTGTAGCTGTCGCATCTTTCAGTATCGAAAAACTTTCGATAACTTCGGGGTCGAGATTGTTCAAATCGCCGGAACTTACTTCCACTCCGTCTACAATGATCAGAGGCGAAGTGATTCCCCCAAAAGTTGATATGCCACGGATATAAAAACTTGCTCCGTCGTTTCCGGGCTGTCCGCTTCTCTGGAAGGCTATTACTCCCGCCAGACGTCCTGCAAAACTTGTAGACAGACGGGAAGAAGGTACGAGCAAATCCGCCGGCTTGACTGTCTGGATGGAACCGGTAACGGATATTTTTTTCTGTGTGCCGTAACTCGTAACTACGACATCTTCCAGCTCCGTAACACTTTCCTCCAAAACAGTGTTGATAACGTTGCCCGTTCCGATGGAAGCTATGAAAGTCTCAAATCCAAGAAGACTGAACTCCAAAGTTTTCGCACCGTCAGGCACACTGACGGAATAACTTCCATCGTCTAATGTTGATGTTCCGGTGTTTGTTCCGGAAACTATCACTGTGACGGACGACAGGGGCTCGCCTCCCGGACCCGTCACTTTACCCGTGATAACACGCTGTCCGTATACAGCAGTCACACATGCATACGAACACAAAAAAAATAAAATGAAATTCTTCATATAAAAACTTATTTATTTAATAAAAAATTTGATGCATAATAATTGTGTCTGTATCCGTTCCTCGCCGGACTGAACCGGTAATAAATGAAAACAAACAGCTGTCGCGATGTGACAGGCTTTTCGATAACGGCATACAGCGCCGACGATATAATTAATAGAAGTCCGGTGAATACGGTCCCGTATAAATATGTGGTTTTTTCGGCAGTACCAGTGTCTTCTCATATATGCTGCAAACACCATACCTGCAAAAATTTTCATATTAAAACAATATAAATAATACAATGTTGCATGACAAAATTTAAAAACTTTATCGAATTTATTTTTTTTACCGTAAAGACATGAGGCGGCCGGCCTTCCACGCTGAATTTTTTTGAAAAATAAAGCCATAATACAGTATTTTAAAATTAATAATACTAAAGATATTTTTTTGAAACTTATTTTCAGAATAAACCCTGCTCCGAATAATCCGGAAAGCAAAGTGCAATGAAATAAACCGGTGTTGTGTGTCCGGTTTGTTGCTGTCAGTTTCTTTGGGGAAAACGTGTTTAAAACGGGGCTGAAAACACGTAACTGCCTGATTACTTCTCTCTCTCTCTCTCTCTCTCTCTCTCTCTCTCTCTCTCTCTCTCTCTCTCTCTCTCTCTCTCTCTCTCTGCAAAAATCATGCCAGACCAGGTAACTGCCTGATTCATCCAATGATTATGTGATAAAAACAGATTCATAATATAAATTTTATTCTGTCAATTATTATTTTTTTAACAGTGCAAAGATATAATAAATTTTTTTGTTAGCAACAAAATCTGATCAGAATTTACAGAGTTTAGAATTTGCAGAATGCTTGCGCAGTCAAAAAAGCTGTAAATTTGTCATTGCGAATAACCGTTTCGTACCGCAACTGATAGAGTAATGACGCTTGTCGAAGAGTGTGGCGACGAAGCAATCCAGAAATCCTCGATTTTCTGGATTGCTTCGTCGCTAGTGCTCCTCGCAATGACGACAGGTCGGGAAAAGGGCTTGTTGTAAGGATATTTACAATGACGCCTTTTGTAATCTTACTTTGCATGCGGAAGAAAATTTTGCTGCGCACGTGAGAAAATTCTGCTGCGCACGTGAGAAAATTTTACTGCGCACGTGAGAAAATTTT
>JAISPE010000219.1 GCA_031275145.1 Prevotellaceae bacterium
CGACCTCGAAAGCGGGAATTATCAGATTTCGATAGTTACGCAGTTCTCGGGCAACACTTCCCGTCCTTACAATGATCCGCATACGATTACATTAAGTTACCTGCTGTCAGTCGGGTAATGTAAAGCAAACACCGAAAAGGCTTCATGGATAACGTGAAGCCTTTTTTATTATAGTTGGGAAGGAGGCTTCCCAGTAGTTGGGAAGGAAGCTTCCCAGTAGTTGGGAAGGAGGCTTCACGATAGTTGGGAAGGAGGCTTCCCAATAGTTGGGAAGGAGGCTTCACGATTGCTTCAGACAATTGTCTGAACCGCTGATTTTAATATGATTTTTATGATTAACATGATTTTCTACCATGTGCAGTCCAATCATGTTAATCAGTATAATCATAGAAATCAGCGGTTCAGACAATAACCCATGATTTTCTACTCTGTGCAGACCTCATGTAAAGTCTCCCCGCTCTACTCTACTGTCCTTTGTGGTAAAAAAATAGTAAAAAAATGATAAAGAAGCGGTAAAAAAGTTAATCGCAACGTTTTTCAATTATATAATTAACTTTGCATTATAAATAATTTTTGATTTATAGATATAAAACAGTAATTATATGCACAATAACAAAATTTCATCCCGGTGCGGATTTCTAAAAACAGGAACAGCCCTGACGGCGGGTTCCGGTGGTAATATGTTGAATGAAAACAGACACAGTCGGATTACAATTAAATCTCATAATAATATTTATATGAAAAAGATACTGTTATTTTTTATTATTTCGGTGATTTTGATTCCGAAAACAAGGGCAGATGAAGGTATGTGGCTGTTGCCGCTTATCGAAAAATTGAATATCAAAGACATGAAAAAAGCGGGATTCAAGCTGTCCGCCAAAGATATTTACAGCATAAACTCCTCAAGCATAAAAGATGCTGTTGTGATATTCGGGGGAGGATGTACGGGCGAGATCATATCCGATCAGGGATTGCTGCTGACGAATCATCATTGCGGATACGGCGCTATTCAGCAGCATAGCAGCGTCGAAAACGATTATCTGAAAGACGGTTTCTGGGCAAAAACCAAGTCCGAAGAAAAACCCACGCCCGGACTGTCGGTCCTATTTCTTGAACGGATTGAAGATGTTACGGAACAGATCATTCCGGCTGTCAAAGGCATAACTTCGGAAGAAGAACGTTCTAAAATTATCGCAAAACTGTCCGACAGCATTGCCCGGAATGCAAAGAACAATGTGAGTTATATCCGCGCGTCGGTAACGCCAATGTTCGGTGGCAACGATTTCTATCTTGTTGTTTACAAAGTCTATTCCGACATCAGGATGGTTGGCGCGCCTCCTTCGGCCATAGGCAAATTCGGAGCAGATACCGACAACTGGATGTGGCCCCGTCACACCTGCGACTTTTCGATTTTCCGGGTATATGCCGATTCAAACGGAAATCCTGCAAAATATTCCGAAAACAATGTGCCTCTGCGACCGAAACATCATTTGCCGATATCCCTGAAAGGATTTAAAGAAGGTGATTTTGCCATGGTTATGGGATTTCCCGGAAGCACGCAGCGTTATATGACTTCATGGGAAGTGGACGAAAGAATCTCGATAAGCAACGCCAGTATGATAAAAATAAGAGGTATCCGTCAGGAACTGATGATGGAATACATGCAGGCAGATCCGAAAATAAAAATACAGTATGCTACAAAATACAGCAGATCCAGCAATTACTGGAAAAATTCCATCGGAATGAACAGGGCGTTGAAAAAACTGAAAGTGATTGAGCAGAAAAGGGCGCAGGAAACTCAGTTTACAGGCTGGGTGGAAAACAGTCCGCAAAAAAAGGAACTGTATGGCGATGCGCTGTCTCTGATAGAATCGGCAGTGAAAGGACGGGCGAAAAATCTGTATGCAAGGCTATACATTTGGGAATCACTTGTACGCGGATGCGAAATAGTGGGGTTTGCCGATAATTTTGCGAGTCTTGTCGACATGCTTAAAAATCCCGACTCGGAGGATGTAAAGGACAGAATTACTCAGATAAAGGGAATGACGGAAAACTTTTTCAAGGACTACAGTCAGCCCGTGGACAGGAAAATATCGGCAGTGATGCTGAAACTTTACTTCGACAATGTTCCCCGGGAAGACCGTCCGGCGATTTTTGACGACATCTATAATGATTATGCCGGCGATTTTGAGAAATATGCCGACGATTTGTTTTCCAAAACTTTCCTGCTGGATAAAGAAAAGCTGGAGGCGTTTTGGGATAATCCTTCGGCAGAAATTTTAGAAAATGATATTGCCGTTAAACTTGCTTGTTCCGTTACCCGTAAAACGGAGGAGTTCCAGAAGGAGGACGCCGGTTATTCATTGAAATACAGAGAAGGACACCGCAAGTACGTAGCCGGATTAAGAGAAATGTACGAAGGAATACGTCCTGTTTATCCTGACGCGAATTTCACAATGCGAATGACTTACGGCAAAATATCGGGTTACGGGCCGTATGACGCCGGATATTTCGATTATGTAACCACAGCCAAAGGAATTTTGGAGAAAGAAGACCCCGATAACTGGGAATTTGTAGTGCCGCCAAAGTTGAAACAGCTTATAGAAACGAAAGATTTCGGTGTTTATGCAATGAAAGACGGACGTTTGCCGGTCAATTTTATTTTTGGCGGCGACATAACAGGCGGAAACTCAGGAAGTCCGGTGCTGAATGCAAAAGGCGAACTGATCGGTACGGCTTTTGACGGTAACTGGGAAGCCATGAGCGGAGACATTGCATACGAAACAAATATGCAGCGCTGTATAAACGTCGATATAAGATATACCCTGTTTATCATTGACAAATACGCGGATGCGAAATATCTGATTGACGAGATGACAATAGTTAAATAATTTGCCGGCATGAAACTCATTCCGTTATACGATTTACAGCAGGAAATTAACCGTCTGTTTATTGCAGGCGGCAAGTTCGCAAAAAACGACCCGCGTCTGCAAAAACAGGCGACTGTTTTCAACAGGCTGGGAGAGAAATCGCCTGTGTTCAAAAAAATAGCCGAAGGTATCGAAAGTCTTGTCAATGCGGAATCCGTCGATTCTTCGGCTAAATTACTTGACATAAGTACGCTTCTGTATGCAATATTATATACGCAGGGCGAAACCGTCGATGCGGAACAGCAGGAATCGGAATTGACGCCCGTCATACCGTTAAAGAATGTGTATACCAATAAGTCCTATCTGGCTCTCAAACCTTTAATCGAGGCTCTGATTTTGCAGAAGGAGGGAAGGTTAGACAGTGTGAAGGCCGCTTTTGAAAATGGACAGTTCAACGATTTCAGGATTTACCATTTGTTCGACGCCGCCCTGTCGGAGCGTTACACTGAATTTGCCGATTATATCGAAACTGTTATCATCCCGGCAATTGGCGCTCCGATGATACCTTTCATTCTCAAAAACTTCAGTTACGAGGGAAAGACAGACGACGTCCGCAGATTCAGGATATTGCGTAAACTGAACTGTCAGGGAATGTCTGAAATGATTAATGAGGCTTTAACAAGTGAATCCGCACGGTTGCAGGCAGAAGCAGTGAAAGCGCTGGGCAGCGACCCCAAAAACGAAGAATTGTTGATCAGGTTTGCCGGAGATAAACAAAAGGCCGTAAGATTAGCCGCTTACGAAGCTTTGGCAGACTTGAATACGGAACCTGCTCAGCGTACTTTGGTGGAGTTGTTTCTTGCGGGCAAAAGAAAACAGGATATTACGGAACTCAGCGAAGCGTTGAGAATCAGTCTGCCGGATAAATTTATTCCCGCATTGCTGGAAAAAGCGAAAGCCGATTATGAAAAATGTATCGCACTGGATAAATCTGTAAGCGAGAAAACCGTAACCGGCGCTGTCGAAAGTCTATATACAGGCATGAATCCTCTGGTTAATAATGCAACTAAGGATGTTCAGACGTTTTACAGGGATGTTTTTACGAATAAAAAATTCCGCGAATTATCGGAAAAGTTCGCATCGTCGATAAATTACACTTATTATCTCGGACGCATTGTTAATTTCGCAGCTAAAAGCCTCGAAAACACAAAAGACGGTCTTGACTGTCTGAAATTTTTGTCGGAAAATTCGCCGTATGACGGGTTTTTGTTCTCCTGTTTCAGAGCATCCGTTAAAAATAAAACAGATAAAAAAACAGTATATAAACACTTTGCAAAACACGTCGACAAACTTCTGAAAAATAATGATTTTAATGAC
>JAISPE010000297.1 GCA_031275145.1 Prevotellaceae bacterium
CTTCAAGTCCTCTCCCGGGCGAAAAACCACTTTCTTCGACTTAATCATCGAAGAATTGAATTTTTCTTCCGTCTCGGCGCCTTCGCTGCCGATGCCGATCTGAAACGAACCGAAATCGCCGAAACGAACGATTCGGTTTTCTTCCAGATTCACAATCAGCGCCTGCTTCAGGGATTCAATCACAGCCAGAGTGTCGGCATAATTGACCGTACAGCGCTGAGTAATCTCTTTTCCCAATGCCTTGATGTCGATGTCGCCGTCGCTCTTTGCCTGCGCATACACCTTTTTAGGCTCTTCCGGCTTCTGCGGATTGCCTCTTTCTACCAAAATATATTTTACTGCCATTTCATATAAAATTTAAAATGTTTATCATGATTATCAATATTTAAAAACTGTTTCATTATTTACGTTGTTTTTTCGAATGATTCTGCTGTCCTGTCAAAACACTTGCTGCTGTTACACCCCGAGGATGTAAATATATACTGTCTCCTGTTTTTGATAAAACGGGAAAAACTGTTTTTATGTCTGTGAAAATACGTAACTCGCTGATTACTTCTCTCTCTCTCTCTCTCTCTCTCTCTCTCTCTCTCTCTCTCTCTCTCTCTCTCTCTCTCTCTCTCTCTACACACATAGCGTATATAGTGTCAACGTATGTAAATACCCGATTCATTTGGAATTTATTTCCCAAATCACTGGATAAACGGTGAGAGTTTAAAAAAGTCATAAATACATTTTACTTAAAAAAATATCGGTAAACCGGTGCAAAGGTATAACATTTTTTTAATACCGTTAAACAAAACGCCAAAAACGGATAAATCTTTTTTTGAGGCGCTATGAAGTATGGACTTTACGCAAAATGTGGTTGAGAGCAATATGAAACAGGATTCATCTTTTTTCTTTTAATCTGTAAAAAAATAACACTGGATTATTGTCTTCCGGCAAAACCGGATTTAATTTTCGTTTTATGGAAATAACATATGTTATTTCCATAAATGGAACTCAGATCAAGGAAATAACATATGTTATTCCCATAAATGGAACTCAGATCAAGGAAATAACATATGTTATTTCCTTGATCGGAACTCCGCCGGGGGTTTTGGCATATGCCATTTCCATGATCTGAACTCTGCTGGGGGTTTTGGCATATGCCATTTCCATGATCTGAACTCTGCTGGGGGTTTTGGCATATGCCATTTCCATGATCGGAACTCCGCCGGAGGTTTTGGCATGTGCCATTTCCTTCCGGGTAAAATTTGTCGCTCTTCAAAGATTTTGCCTTTCCAAAACCTCATTTCCACCTAATTCAAAATAACAGAACAACCTCAGTAGCAATGATGGAACACACACAAACCAACCTCATTACCTTATTAAACCGAACCGGATGCCGTCGATTTAATAAGGTAATGAGGTCTGGTGGTTTATATCACATTTCCGTGCTACTGAGGTTGTTTTGTTTGGAGAATTAGGTAAAAATGAGGTTTTTTGCAAAAGGCGTCATTGTAAATAACCGTTTCGTACCGCAACTGAAAATGTTTGATGACACTTATTTTTTACCACGAAGAACACAAAGATTTCACAAAGAACTGTCGTGCGTCAGCCCTTTGTGCTCTTTTTTTGACATAATTAACAGAATTTTCATAATTAACAGACTTTGTAAATTATGAAAATTGACTTCGTCGAACTAAAGTTTGACTTCGTCGATTTAAAAATTCTGTTAATTATGTCAAAAAAAGAATTCTGTCAAAAGAAGGGAATTTGTCAAAAAGGAATTTTGTCGTACACCCGTTCTGTCAAAAAAAATAATTTTGTCAAGAAAATCTCTAACTTTACGCCCTGAAATTTTTTAATACAGGTAACAATGGCGTTTAGATTTTCTTTTTTCAAAATACCTCAACACAGGCGGTTCGAATATACACCAAGGATTTGGGACCCCGAAAAAGAAGAGAGGGAAGAACGGTTGAAACGGATTCGGGAAGAGTTGGGAATCGTCGACAACACATCCGACGGGAAACCTTATGTCCCGAACATAAAAGGCGCATTCAGGAAAGAATACGAACAGAACAGCAAAAATAAAAACAAATTCGGCTACAGCAATAAAATAAGATCGTATATTATTATAGGTACGGTTGTATTGCTGTGTCTTATATTTTTCTATTTCATACGGATATATCCGCTGTTATTTTCCGGCGGGATGCAGGATAACGGCGGGTATATCGAACAAACAGAGTTTTACGAATGATTAAATTACTGCCCGATAATGTAGCAAACCAGATCGCTGCGGGAGAAGTCGTACAGCGACCCGCATCGGTTGTCAAAGAATTGATGGAAAACGCAGTCGATGCCGGAGCTACTCAAATAAGTCTGGTCATCAAGGATGCCGGACGAACTCTCATACAGGTAACCGACAATGGCTCCGGCATGTCCGAAACGGATGCGCGAATGGCTTTCGAAAGACATGCAACATCCAAAATAACAGATATCAGCGATCTGGATTCCATACAGACCTTTGGATTCAGAGGCGAGGCCCTGGCTTCGATTGCCGCCGTCTCGGAAGTCGAACTGAAAACCCGACCGGAGAACGAAGATCTGGGCGTTCGTTTACTTATTGCCGCCTCCAAAGTTGTTTCGAGCGAACCGGTGCAGTGCGCTGTCGGTTCGGGGTTTTCGGTCAAAAATCTTTTTTACAACATTCCTGCCCGCAGAAAATTCCTCAAAACCGACGCTTCGGAACTGAGACAGATAATCAGCGAATTTCAGCGGGTAACCATTTGCAATCCCAAAGTGGAATTTAACTTTTACAACAACGGCACGCTCCTGTACAGTCTTCCGGCAGGCAACCTGAAACAGCGGCTGACGGGCATGTTCGGGAAAAATATCGCCAATGCGCTTATTGACGTAAATATCGAAACCTCAATAGTAAAAGTATCCGGCTTCATCGGAAAGGCCGACAAGGCGAAAAAGTCGCAGGGCGAACAGTTTTTCTTTGCCAACGGAAGGTTTTTCCGCAGTCCGTATCTCCAGAAAGCAGTGTATAAGGCATACGAACAGTTACTTCCGTTTGACATGCATCCCTCGTTTTTTCTGTTTCTTGACATCAGTCCGGCAGACATAGACATCAATATTCATCCCCAGAAAACTGAAGTGAAGTTTGAAAACGAGCAGGCCGTATGGCAGATTCTGAATGCTGTCGCCAGAGAATCGCTGTCGAAATATGCGATTGCTCCTTCAATAATATTCGATATGGAAGGAGCGCCCGACATTCCCGTGCCTGGAAAAAACGTTCAGATTTCCGTTCCCGAAATAACTGTCGATGAGACATACAATCCGTTCAGACCCGTCGGCTCGGGGTACTCGAAACCCGACAGAATAGACGGCTGGGAACAGTTTTACAACGATTTCAACAGACAGTCGGGAATGTTCGACGCCCCGACATTCAATTCCGGTCCCGTTCCCGAACAGAAAGCCGTCTTCGAAAACGATGCGTCGAAACGTCGTTTTTTACAGATAAAGGACAGATATATCGTCACTCCCGTAAAATCGGGACTGATGCTGATTGACATCTGTCGGGCGCACCAGCGAATCCTGTTCGAGGAATTTGTCCTGCTGTTTCAGACCGATTCCATTGCAAGTTCTCAAAAACAGCTGTTTCCGGAAACGGTCGAACTCTCGCCTTCCGACTTCATGCTCATTCAGAGCGTATGGAACGATTTGAGAAAAATGGGATTCGATATGCGCAGTATCGACAGCAGCATAATGTTTTACGCTTTCCCCGCCGGACTGGAAAAGGTTAATGCCAGGGGTATTATCGACGAAATCCTTGTCAATATCAAAGAAAGTTACAGCGACTCAAACTGGAATACACAGGAAAAGCTGGCTCTGTCGCTGGCAAAATCCGAATCCGTAAAAAGGTGCGGAAATCTCAGCGATACCGAAATGGAACATCTTGTAAACAGACTGTTTGCATGTCGAATGCCGGATATCGACGCGGAAGGCAAACCGGCAATATCCATAATAGAAATCGAAAAATGTTTCCCGAACTGA
>JAISPE010000305.1 GCA_031275145.1 Prevotellaceae bacterium
GAAAATAACTTTATCATCATTCTAATCTTTTCTTTTTGACAGCAATCAATCAATACGGTCAAATTTTATAGTTCCGCAAAGGTAATGATTAATTACGAATTACGAATCAAATTCGGACATTCTGCAAATTCTGACCGTATCGTAATTATACTTCCAGCGGTCTAAATTTGTGAGTTGGATTGCTTCGTCGCCACACTCTTCGACAAGCGTCATCACGCCTTTTCAACTGCGGTACGAAACGGTTATCCGCAATGACGGAGAGCCGCAAAACATTTTTGCTGCGACAAATTAAGATTTCGTCTTTTTTCTTTTTCCCACGTTCATAAACAGCGGCAGGAATAAAAACAGTGTCAGGAAAGACATTATCAGTCCGCCCACGGTTCCGGCGGCCAGAGGAAACCAGAACGCCTCCCTGTATTCGCCGATCATGAAAGGGATAAAGCCAAGTACAGTCGAAAAGACCGTCAGAAAAATAGGCAACACTTTAGAATTCCATGCCTTAATATATACTTTTACCGGTTTCATGAGCGGATATTTTCTTTTTATATTATTATATTCGTTGAGTACGTATATGTTGGCATTGACCGATATACCTGTCAGGAGTATAAATGCGGCGAATCCTCCCTGGTCGAAATTGAGTTTGAACAGATAAAACGTCAAAAACAAACCGATATACGAGACGGGAATGATAAAAATCACTATCAGCGGTTGTGTGAGCGAATTGAACAGTATGCTTCCCATGAAGAAGATAATCAGGACAATCAGCAGGAGTAAACGGTACTGGCTCGAAGCGGAATCGCCCCACCAGTACTGATACGATTCGCTTGCAGCCTTATAGCCCAGTGGAGCGTTGTCGTTGAAAACATTGATTTGCCGTTGCATTACCTTGTTAGCCTGCTGATACGCTCCGATATATTCGTACTGTACACATAACAGATACTGCTGATTTTCCTTGGCAATTTCGCGGGACGCCTGCCAGTACTTTATGTCGGCAATATCGACAAGTTTGTATTCCTGTTCCCCCGCCATGTTCTGATAATTTTTCATATTCCAGATATCAAATTCCTTAGCCTGTCTGGAATATAGGCGGATACTTTCGGCCCTGTCGTTGTAAATCCATTCTCCCGCGCCGATATTTCTCCCGAACAGAGGAGCGAACGACTGGTAGAGCTGAACGGGCAGGAGCCGTTTCTGAGCCAGCTGTTCCCTGTCCGTATCGAATACAAATTCGGTATAATCGGGTTTATACCAGCTGAACCGCGAATCGACGGTAACGTCTTTTATTCTCCGCTGCTGCAAGAGCGAGTCTCTCATTGATTCGGATAAAAACTGGAGTTCGTCGTAGTTGTATCCCAGCAGTTTTACCCGGCTTGAGCCTGCCTGTTCCTTCACATCGTTGTTAAACCCGTCGCCAACGCCATGTACCTGCCAGCTTCCGCCGCCAAGTTCGTTCGCCTTGCCTATCAGACGGCTTTTTAGCCGGTAAGGGAATCCGCTGCGCTGATGCTCTTTCACGAACAGGATTCTGATGCTTGCTCTCTGTCCGTTTTCGATATACGTTTCAAACTGTTTGACTTCGGAATACTGTTTGATATAGTCTTCCATTTTCCGGATAATAGCGTCCATCTGTTCCCTGGTAGAGCCGTTTGCCCCCGAAGCCGTTACATGTAAAGCCGTTTCGCTTCTTTCGCCCGATGCATACGAGCCGTTACGGACTTTCTGTGCAAACAGTCGGAAAGTTCCGCCCAGAGCCACATCCGATACCGGTTTTATTTTCTCCTTGTAAAAAGCGCTGCCGAAAGTCTGATTATACAGTCTGGTAAAGAATCCCGAATTTTCGTCGGAGATATAATAATATCCTCTCCGTTCCCCTACTTTTTCGGGCAACAGGAAAACAGGCAGTCCGAAAGAGAGGACAATCGCCGCTATAATCCAGCGTTTGCGCCTGTGCATAACGGTTATCAGTTTTTCGTAGATACGGTTGAGATAAACATAAATCCTTTTTCCGCGGATCTTCCAGGTGATACGTTTAAAAAACGCCCATCTGTTTCGACACCGTTCAAGCAGAGATTTCCTTTTCGGTTTCCTGCCTGTCCTTACAAGATTAAGCTTATCGATCAGCGCCGGCACAAGGAACAGTGCGATAAACAGGGAAATCGTCAGGTTTATAATTATCACCCATGAAAAGTCCAGCAGGTTTGCACGGACTTTTTCGTCCATAAACAGTATGACGGTCAATGCGCCTATTGATGTAAGCGTCGCCGAGAGTATCGCCATGAAAGCCTTTTTGTTGCCGCGCCGGATAATCTGGTCGGACATAATGATTGTGTTGTCGATAATCAGATTCAGCGAAATCGTTAATCCCGCAAGGGAATACAGCTGCATCTCCAGCCCGAACAGGAAGTAAAAAATCACAGCAATGGCGATATTCGCCACCAGTGAAGAGATTATGAGAACAGAATATTTGAAATTCCGGTACACGAGGAACACAAAACACAGGAGAATCAGGACAGTCAGTCCCGAACGGAAGTAGATTTTATTCATCTCTTCCGAGAGATATTCTCCCGCGTCGTACGACAGGTGCAGTTCGTATCCTTCGGGCAGT
This sequence comes from Prevotellaceae bacterium, assembly GCA_031275145.1. Classification (GTDB taxonomy): domain Bacteria; phylum Bacteroidota; class Bacteroidia; order Bacteroidales; family UBA932; genus JAIRLF01. Next base: position 2,606 of record JAISPE010000305.1, read on the forward strand.
TCCTGTTTGTAATTTTCGAGCAGTTCTTTTGTCAGCTTGCTTAATGTCAGCTGGTTTGCATCCGCTTTTGCCGTAAACGAAAGATAGATGGAATTAAGCCCGTTGATACGGAAAAAGCTCGAAGCCTCTTCTTCTTCGTATGTAGTTTTCACTAAGTTATCAAGGTAAATAATCCGTCCGTCGATGTTTTTCACCTGAATAAGCGAAGGGTCGAAAGGCCTGTTCCTGTCTTCCGAAATCAGAGCGATACGTATCCACTGTTCCTGTCCGTTTTCGTTCATTATTTTAGCTGTTCCGAGAAATTCCCTGCCGAGATACGAAGATATGGCCGCCTGTATTTCGTTGACGGAGACTTTCATGTTTTGCAGCAGGGTGTAATCGTATTCCAGCCTGTAAATCATCCGGCTTGCCCCGGAAATGTCAATACGGTCGATATCCGGGATTTCCAGTAATTTCGGTTTCAGATTGTCATTGATATAGTCCTGTATCTGTATCGGAGAAAAAGGCGCATTGACCGTATACCGCAGATACGGCGGAACAGATTCGCTGTCCGTTGTCCCGGACATGGAGATGTACGGATAATTGACGCCTTCGGGCAGGGAGGGCCATGTCTGACGGATAACTGTCGATATCTCAAACCTTGCCATTTCGGGATTTACATGTTTCGACAAACGGACAGTTACTCTGCCGCGCCCGTTGGACGACCATGAATTGACACCCTGTACTCCGCTGATACGGCTCACCATTGCTTCCACTTTGGATGTGACCTCCATTTCGACCACCCTGGCCGACTGCCCCGGCATGGAAAACACAATATTGACCTCGGGAAGCCGACGCGAAGGATTCAGCTTGACAGGAAGTTTCGTCACCAGAAACAAACCCGTTATCATCAGGCAGACAAAAACAAGGATTATGGAAAAGGAAGATACTTTCATAGTATGATATTTTAATGTAATGTGATATTTTTCTATATATTATATGTCATATCTTATTTTATATGCGTTTAATCCGATATGCAAAAGTAATCATTTTTATAATATCTCATATTTTGTCTTTTCTCTGCAAAATCTTTTTGAAACGCCGTTATACTATTTTATTTTCTACGGACATCCTTCTATTTTCTACGGACGTCCTTTTATTTTCTACGGACGTCCTTTTATTTTTCAAGGATGTCCTTCTATTTTTCACGGATGTCCTTCTATTTTTCACGGATGTCCTTCTATTTTCTACGGATGTCCTTTTATTTTTCACGGACGTCCTTCTATTTTCTACGGACGTCCTTTTATTTTTCATTTTTCACGGATATACTTGAGTGTACGACAAAATTTTCCTTTTTTTGACAGAATTGACAGGATTTACAAAATCTGTCAATTCTGAAAATTCTGTTAATTCTGTCAA
>JAISPE010000310.1 GCA_031275145.1 Prevotellaceae bacterium
TACGGCTTCGAGGAACTGCGGAAGATGGAAGATCCGCTTTTCCAGGGGAAAGACTGGCTGTCGCAACGTCCCAGAGTGCAGACAGCGCCGATTGTGCCGCGTCCCGGTCCGTTCGACGCTTTCGAAACCGACGAGGCTTACGGTGTCCCGCCTCACGACAGCTACAATAAACTGCCGGCGTGTGTGAAAAGGTAAAATGATTTACGATTTTTGATTTACGATTTTTGATTTGGCTGACGCAACAAACAATTGTGCGTAAGCAATAATCTAAAATCGTAATTCTAAAATCAAAAATCAAAAAGATATGAAAAAGATTTTAGTTATTACGTTTTTATTTGCGACGTTTGTTGCAAATACGCAGACAAACCGGTTGACGGTTAATCCCGAAGTCAGGTTACCCAAAGACAGTGTCGAAAGTGTTCAGCTTGTTGCGGCGCTAAATGATTTTTTGGAATCCATTCCGCACGGTAATACGGAAAAATGGATATTACCTGCCGAAAAACTGGAAACCGAGCTTTTGATAGACGAGATGAAAGGCATGGACAAAAAAGATTCCATCAATTTCAAACCGTACCTTATCAATGTCGAGGCGCTTGCCGATATGGAAGCATATTCGGTACAGGTGTCGTACATGGGTATTCACAATGATGCACCTGTGTTGAGGGCAATATTCGAACTGATTGTCCACAAAACCGGAGACGGATTCCGGTTTTCGTCGCCGTTGCTGAGAAATACAAAAGGTTGGTTTAAAAAAGAGATTGACTATCTGACATATTATTATCAGGACACTGTTGCAGAAAACGCTATCGGACAATGGGCAAGTGCGATAATCGAATACAATAAAAAACTAAACAGTAACAGTCCTATCGTTATATACGTTTGCGATGATTGCAATGATATGACCTGTATGTTACGTTTGGTTGGCATCAATTATCTCATGGATGTCAATGGATTAAAATGGCTTGCGACAAATTATATAGTTAAAGGCAAAGAGTTTGCAATATATACCCGCAGATTATCACACCAGTTAAAGGCTGATACTCATGATTTATTTCACGGACGTGCAAATGCTGTCATTCCTCAGGAAACAAGAAGTCATTACATGATATGCGGTTGTGCTACTGTTTATGCCGGAAGCTGGGGATACAGTTGGGAAGAAATTCGGAAAATGTTCAAAACAGGAATGTCTTACGATAAAAAAACAGACTGGTTGAAGCTGTATTTTGAACGATACAATTTCGGAGAAGATCCGAAATATCCTTTACAGATTACGCAGTTTATCAATGCTCTAATCATTCAAAAAGTGGAGAAAGAACAGGGATTTCCGGCAGTCATGGAGTTATTGGCAAGCGGAAATATGTATAATGACAGAGAAAACTTTTTCAGGATACTGGAAAAGGTTACAGGTATCAACGAAAAGAATTTCAATAAAGAAGTCGGGAAACTGGTACAGAATATTGAGGAATAAAAGTATTAATATTTTAAAAAAAAGTGTTAATTTTGTCCCCGAAAATTACAGACAGATTTTAATGAATTTCAGTTCATCTGCAAAATAAATTAATTAAAAATGAAATATTTAACGTATTTAATACTCTTGGCGTTCAGCCTGTCGCTCGATCCGGAAGTAAAATATCTTTCTCCGGGAGCCGTCGCTATCGACGAAAAACAAAGCCTTATATACACGGCTTTAACTACCGCTAAATCCGTTGCCGTCACGGATATTGCAACCGGACAGATAACCGGTCAAATCAAATTGAAACAGAATCCGAACAGTATCCTCCTTTCTCCCGATGCTTCGACGCTTTACGCGAGTACGGGCGATGCCGCAGGAACGGTGAATGTCATCAATTTATCCAAGAAAAAAGTGAAATCGACAGTCGCCGTCGGGCATACTCCCGAAGGAATGGCTCTGTCGGCAGACGGACAGTCGCTTTACGTGGCCAACCGCTTTTCCAACACCGTTTCGGTGATTGATTTGAAGAAAAACAAAGTGACGGCTACAATTCCGGCAGTACGCGAACCCCGCGCGCTCATTATCACGCCCGACGGCAAGACGGTTGCCGCAGCCAATTTTCTTCCGGCACAGGCAAGTACGGCCTCGGTTGTAGCCTCGCAAATCACCCTGATTGACGCCGCTTCCAACACTGTCCGGACAAACGTAACGCTTACCAACGGCGCGCAGTCGCTGACGGGAATCGCCTGTTCGCCCGACGGCAGGTATATTTACGCTGTACATTTGCTGTCGCGTTTCAGCGTGCCTATCACCCAGTTGGACAGGGGATGGGTGAACACAAACGCTTTAAGCATTATCGACATGAATGACAATTCGCTCTATGCCACCGTTCTTTTAGACGACGTGGATCACGGAGCGGCAAATCCTTACGGAATCTGCATCGACGGGAACGGACAGTTACACATTGCCCTTTCCGGTTCGCACGAGTTGATGACGGTCGATTTAGACGGTCTTCACAAAAGCCTTGCCGCGCTTTTTGAAGGAAAGAAAAAAGATGCGTATGTGCGTGACAAAGACGATTTAAGCAGTTCGCTCTCGTTTGTTTCGCCGCATAAGAAACGTATTGCACTGAAAGGCCGTTCGCCGCGCGAACTCGCCTGCGCCGGCGGCAAAATATACGTCAGCAACCGTTTTTCGCCCTTCCTCGAAGCAGTTTCGACAGAAGGCGGCAAGCCGGAAATATTGACGCTCGGCGAAGAAGCCGAACCCGACGGCATACGGCGCGGAGAACTCGCTTTTTGCGACGCTTCAATCTGTTACCAGCAATGGCAAAGCTGCGCATCCTGTCATCCCGACGGAAGAGCCGACGGTCTGAACTGGGACCAGCAAAACGACGGTCTCGGCAATCCGAAAAATACCAAAAGCCTGCTTTACTCGCATGTTACGCCCCCCTGTATGATCACGGGAATACGCGAATCTGCCGAACTTGCTGTAAGAAACGGTATCCTGCATACCTTGCAGACGCGGCAACCGGAATCTCTGTCGGTCGATATTGACGATTATCTGAAAAATCTGACCGCTCTTCAAAGTCCTTTCTCACGTGAGTACAGGAAGAAAGATCCGAAACAGTCGGGTAAAAAACTGTTCGAGCAGGCCGGATGTGCGCAGTGTCACAACGGTAAATATTTCACCGACATGACAAAATACGACGTTGGCAGCGGCGACGGTAACGACGCGGGACGACCTTTCGACACGCCTTCACTGTCCGAAATCTGGCGTACAGCCCCGTATCTCTACGACGGCAGGGCTGCTACTCTCGAGGAAGTGTTTACGATATATAATACCGATGATAAACACGGATATACAAAGAAATTAAGCAAGGAAGAATTAAATGCCCTGATTTTATATATCAGTACTTTGTAAAGATTGAACGGAAGATTTTTCTTTAGACGGGGGACTAAAGGGGCTTTAGACGGGGGACTAAAAAGTCTTTAGACGGGAGACTAAAAAGTCTTTAGACGGGAGCAAAGCAGCGTAATTTCGGAAGTTTGCGGGACTTTCCCTGTGTTCTTACGCAACCCTGCGTTTTTGCGGTAAAAAAGAACAGTTTCGGTACGGAACGGGTATTTACAGGGACGCCCTTTGCAATGTCCTTACAGCAAGATTTTTCCCGCCCTTTCGTCATTGCGGGGAGCGGTAGCGACGAAGCAATCCAGAAATACACGATTTTCCGGATTGCTTCATCCCCCGCAATGACGAAGAGACGGGAAAGCAACGCCGGCGATGTCCCATGGCGACGACAACCGTAGTGATAAAATTTTTTTTGCTCTTCGAAGATTTTTTGCCTTTCCAGGATTTTGTCCTTCCAAAACCTCATTTCCACCTAATTCAAAATAACAGAACAACCTTTCATATAACTAAAATGTAAAGATCGTATAATTAGATTATGACAGTATCGATTATTCCTTTTTTTGTCGTATACCCAGTCCCGCATACCGTATGCTTTAGCTTACGGCAAGGGGACCTGCGGGATTTACTATACGCGGCTGGAGAAAGTTCTATGTTTTTTTGAATTAACCTGTTTAATGAGGTCTGGTTTATATCACATTTTCAGGCTACTGAGGTTATTTTGTTTTGAAAATTAGATGTAAATGAGGTTGTTTGCGAAAGCGTCATTGTAAGCGACGAAGCAATCCGGAAATCCACGACTTTCCGGATTGCTTCGTCGCTGCGCTCCTCGCAATGACGATGAGGCGGGTAAAGGCTTGTTATTAGGATATTACAAAAAGCGTCATTGTAAGGAACGAAGCAATCCAGAAATCCACGATCTTCCGGATTGCCATGTCGCTGCCATATCACTTTTTATCGCTGTTTATCATAATCTACATCTACAAATCAAATTG
>JAISPE010000351.1 GCA_031275145.1 Prevotellaceae bacterium
GTTCATATCCAAAACCCGGGTATTCATCTTATTTTTTTGAAAAACGATTTCAGCAGTCCGGCGCATTTTTCTTTCATGACGCCTTTTATCACCCGTGTTTTAGGGTGCAGTATACTTTGACCGGTGAGCGAATATCCCCGTTTTTCATCGTCAGCGCCATAGACGATGGCGCCCAGCTGCGCCCAAAAACAGGCTCCGGCACACATTACACATGGCTCTAACGTCACATACAAAGTACATTCCGTAAGATATTTGCCTCCCGTTGTATTTGTTGCGGCCGTTATTGCCTGAATTTCGGCATGAGCAGTCGGGTCGTTTAATGTTTCCGTCAGATTGTGCGCCCGGCCTACTACACGGTTTTTCCATACAATCACCGCTCCCACAGGAATTTCACCTGCATCGAAAGCTTTTTCCGCTTCGATAAGCGCTTCTTTCATGAAATATTCACCGGTATACAGTTCCGTTGCCAAATCTATCATAACAGTATATCTTTCAATTGCATTTTGAATGTCCGCAATTTTTACAGACCAGACATCCCTCTTCATAAACTAACGAGGTCGATCCGCATTCGGGACATTTCGTTCCCGAAGTATCTTCCGTTCCGTCAGGAATAAAGCGTTTCAAAGCTCTTTCGATTCCGTTTTTCCATGTATTGATGGTTTCCCTGTCAAGTTCGAGACCGTTAACAAGATTAACAACATCAACGATATTCATTCCATTACGCAGTACTCCGGAAATTAATTTGGCATAATTCCAGAACTCCTTGTCGAACATGTGGGATATTCCGCCCAGCGTGTTTGTATATCCGTATTTATCAATCCACTGAAAATGATATACCGAATTGCCGTCAATTTTTTCCTTGATGATTTTTCCTTTCGAGACGCTTTTGGGCAAAACACGTACATCTTCGTCAATCAGACCTGTAAAGATTTCGTAAGGCCGGCCCTTGTACAGGCCGACAAAGGCAATCCACTGTTCGTTCTTGTTTTTGAACCGAACGACTTCCGCCTCAAGCGCTTCCGGGCGTTTCTTGGGGAATGGCGATTCTTCGTCTTTATTTTTGTTTGACACCAAAATTCCCGAACGGGAGCCTTCCCTGTACACTGTTATCCCCTTACATCCGCTTTCCCAGGCTGTCCGGTAAACCTCGGCGACCAGATCCTCCGTAATATCTTCGGGCAGATTGACAGTCACACTTATGGAATGATCGACCCATTTCTGCATTTCTCCCTGCATCTTGACCTTGCTTATCCAGTCGATATCGGCAGACGTGGATTTATTGTAAGGTGAGGTTTTTACGAGTTTTTCGATCTGTTCCTGAGTTGATGTTTTTATTTCATCTGTATTGTATCCGTTTATTTTAGCCCATTTAAGGAATTTGTGATGAAACACAAAATATTCTTCGTATGAATCTCCGCTTTCGTCTTTAAAACTGATTCTGACGCCCTTGTCATTGGGATTCACCTTCCGTCTGCGTTTATAAACGGGCAAAAAGACAGGCTCTATGCCCGAAGTCGTTTGCGTCATCATGCTTGTTGTACCTGTCGGGGCGATTGTCAGCATCGATATGTTCCGGCGTCCGTACGTTTTCATTTCCCCGTAAAGGGCGGGGTCTGCTTCTGCAATACGTTTAATCACAGGATTGTTTTTTTCACGTTCGGCATCGAATATTGGAAATGCGCCGCGTTCCTTCGCCATATTCACAGATTGACGGTAGGCTTCGAGCGCTAATGTTTTCTGCACTTTCACCGCAAATCCGGTTGCTTCGTCAGTTCCATATTGCAGTCCCAGAGCGGCTATCATATCTCCTTCGGCCGTTATGCCCAGTCCCGTTCTCCGGCCGCCGATTGCCTTTTGCCTGATCTTTTCCCACAAAAGAGTTTCGACCCGTTTAACTTCCGCATTTTCGGGGTCGTTTGCTATTTTAACTAAAATAGCGTCTATTTTTTCCAGCTCCAAATCAATGATATCGTCCATTATACGCATGGCCTTACGGACATGGACTTTGAAGAGGTCGAAATCGAATTTCGATTTGCCGGTGAACGGATTAACTACATATTCGTACAGATTTATTGCCATCAGACGACAGCTGTCATACGGACACAAAGGAATTTCCCCGCACGGATTTGTCGAGACAGTCATGTATCCCAAATCGGCATAACAGTCGGCAAGCGACTCTCTTATTATGGTATCCCAGAACAAGACACCCGGCTCTGCCGATTTCCATGCGTTATGTATGATTTTTCGCCACAGCGCGTTCGCATCAATTTCATTTTTAAATTTCGGATCATCGGAATCTATGGGAAACTGTTGAATATATGGAGTTTTATTCAATGCACAGTGCATAAAATCATCATCTATTCTTACCGATATATTTGCTCCCGTAACTTTTCCCGAATCCAATTTTGCATCGATAAACCGTTCCGCATCTGGATGTTTTATTGATATTGAAAGCATAAGAGCGCCGCGTCTTCCGTCTTGAGCAACTTCCTTGGTCGAATTTGAATACCGTTCCATGAAAGGAACAACGCCGGTAGATGTTAAAGCGCTGTTCAGTACGGGACTTCCGGTCGGCCGAATATCCGACATGTCATGACCTACTCCGCCTCTGCGTTTCATAAGCTGCACCTGTTCTTCATCTAAACGCATTATTCCTCCGTAAGAATCCGCCGGCTCGTCGTGCCCTATAACAAAGCAGTTGGAGAGCGAGGCTGTCTGATGTACGTTGCCGATTCCGGTCATCGGTCCTCCCTGAGGAATCAGATATTTGAAGTTTTTCAACAGCAGATATATCTCGTCTTCGCTCATCGGGTTTTCGTATTTCTGTTCAATTCTTGCAATTTCGCCGGCCAGCCGACGATGCATGTCATCGGGAGTACGCTCAAAAATGTTTCCGAAGGAATCTTTAAGTGCATACTTATTTATCCATACGTTTGCGGCGAGTTCATCACCGTCGAAATATTCGGCGCTTGCCAACAGACATTCTTCGTAAGAATACGAATTTTCATGCTTTTTATTCACTGTCATATTGTGTATATGTTATTAAATAATAGACTTTTAAATATTTATTCTTTTCAATTATAAAGACGGCAAGTTATAACATTCATATATACTGAAGGCAATTTTTGCGATAAATTTATTCAAAAGTTATTAACAGTACGGCTAAAATAGTGATGAGTGATGAGTTATGGAGTGATGAGTGTATGACAAAATTCCTTTCCCTTTTTTTGACATAATTATTCCTCGCGCGGTACAGTTTTGTGATATGGGATTGCGGGCTTGACCCGCAATCTCCCGTTATCACAAAACTGTAAGGTCGTGGATTTCTGGATTGCTTCGTCGCTGCGCTCCTCGCAATGACGACCCGTCGTGGATTGTTTCATCGCTGATTCTTCAACAAGCGTCATTACGCTTTCAGTTTCGGTACGAAACGGTTATTCGCAATGACGACAAGGCGGGTAAAAGCTTGTTGTAAGGATATTGCAAAAAAGCGTCATTGCGCCGCGACAGAGCAATCCGGAAATCCACGACTTTCCGGATTGCTTCGTCGCGGCGTTCCTTATTTTTTGCGCGTATTAAAATTTTACATACATTTGCAAAAATTATAAAAGATACGATGAATAACATTTTGCTGCATATTGACCGACTACCTTTGCGATGCTGAGGCGGGCGGGCGTGTGGCAATCAGTGATATAGAAAGCTTTCCCCGTCATGTCGGGAAGGCTTTTCGGAATTATAGCGAAAACAGAAAAATTGATTGAATATGGATTTTATAGATTTGGCAGCCAAAAGATTTTCTGCGAGGAAATATACCGCAGAAAAAGTAGAGCCGGAGAAACTGCAAAAGATTCTCGAAGCGGGAAGACTTGCTCCCTCGGCATGCAACAATCAACCCGTCAAGCTGATTGTCGTAGAAAGCGACGAAGGCCTGAGAAAGCTCGGAAAAGCTTCAAACACATTCGGCGCTCCTCTGGCCATAATCGTATGTTCGGATCTGGACAGGTGCTGGAAACGTCCGTACGACCGGAAAAGTTCCGGAGATATCGATGCAAGCATAGTGACCGATCATCTTATGCTTCAGACGACAGAGCTGGGACTTGGCAGTGTGTGGGTATGCAGTTTCAACCCGGAAATTTTGAGAAAGGAATTTAACATACCCGGAAATTTCGAGCCGGTGAACATCCTGATCATCGGATATTCGGCAGACGAAACCCCCAATCCGAGACATTTCATCAGAAAAGACCTGAACGAAACAGTAATAAGAGAAAGTTTTTAAAAATAATAATATAAATAGTTAAAATTATGGCAATAATAAATTTTGGCGGAATAGACGAAAATGTAATAACACGCGACGAATTTCCGCTTTCCAAAGCAAAAGAAGTATTAAAAGACGAAGTAATAGCGGTAATCGGTTACGGAGTACAGGGTCCCGGACAGTCGTTAAACTTGCGCGACAACGGATTCAACGTAATTGTCGGCCAGCGAAAGGGCGGCAAAACATGGGATAAAGCCGTTGCCGACGGCTGGGTTCCCGGAAAAACGCTTTTCGAAATAGAAGAAGCATGCCGTAAGGCGACCATAATCCAGTATCTCCTGTCGGATGCGGCGCAGATAGAAGTATGGCCGAAAATCAAACCCTGTCTGACAGCAGGCAAGGCGCTGTATTTCTCTCACGGATTCGGCATTACCTACAAAGAACGCACCGGAATTATCCCTCCTGCCGACATCGACGTCATTCTTGTCGCTCCGAAAGGATCGGGAACATCTTTGAGAAGAATGTTTCTGGAAGGGCGCGGTTTAAATTCGAGTTATGCGGTTTTTCAGGATGCAACGGGAAAGGCTTTCGACAGAGTGATTGCACTGGGCATCGGCGTTGGATCGGGCTATCTGTTTGAAACGGATTTCAAACGCGAGGTTTACTCCGATCTCACCGGAGAACGCGGTACGCTGATGGGCGCGATACAGGGACTTTTACTTGCCCAGTATGAAGTGTTGCGCGAAAACGGACATTCGCCCTCGGAAGCGTTCAACGAAACGGTCGAAGAACTGACACAGTCGCTGATGCCGCTCTTTGCCGAAAACGGAATGGACTGGATGTATGCAAACTGTTCCACTACTGCACAGCGGGGAGCTCTGGACTGGATGACGCCTTTCCACGATGCTACAAAACCCGTATTCGAGAAACTTTACAGAGAGGTAGCCAGCGGAAACGAGGCTCAGCGGTCTATCGACAGCAATTCGAAAGCGGATTACAGAGAAAAACTCGAAGACGAACTGAAAGCCCTGCGCGAAAGCGAAATGTGGAGAACGGGAGCGGTTGTCAGAAAACTGAGACCGGAAAACGATTAATTCGCAAGTCAAAGTATGGATAGATTGTATATTTTCGATACCACTTTGCGCGACGGGGAGCAGGTGCCGGGATGCCAGTTAAATACGGTTGAAAAGATTGAGGTGGCGAAAGCTTTGGAATCTCTTGGAGTGGACATTATCGAGGCGGGATTTCCCGTCTCGAGCCCGGGAGATTTCAATTCCGTAATCGAACTGTCTAAAGCGGTGACATGGCCTGTGATATGCGCTCTCACGCGGGCAGTGGAAAAAGATATCGACGTCGCCGCCGACGCTCTGAAGTACGCAAGACGGAAACGGATACATACCGGTATCGGAACTTCCGTATATCATATTCAGTACAAGCTGAACAGCAGTCAGGACGAAATCATCGAACGGGCTGTCGCAGCTGTGAAGTATGCAAAAAAGTATGTGGAAGATGTGGAATTTTACGCCGAAGATGCCGGACGTACGGAAAACGAATATCTGGCACGTGTTGTGGAAGCCGTTATCAGGGCCGGCGCTACGGTAGTAAATATCCCCGACACAACGGGATACTGTCTGCCTGCGGACTATGCCGCAAAAATAAAGTACCTGATGGAAAATGTGAGCAACATCCACAGGGCGACTGTTTCTACGCACTGTCATAACGATCTGGGAATGGCTACCGCAAATTCGCTCGCCGGAGTCATGAACGGTGCGCGTCAAGTCGAGGTGACGGTAAACGGTATCGGCGAACGGGCGGGAAATACTGCCCTCGAAGAAGTCGTTATGGCCGTCAAAAGTCACAGGGAATTTAATATCGAAACCAATATAAATACAAAAAATATCTGGGAAACAAGTAAACTCGTATCGGCTTTGATGAACATGCCCGTTCAGCCGAACAAGGCTATTGTCGGGCGAAATGCTTTTGCTCACTCTTCGGGTATACATCAGGACGGGGTTCTCAAAAACAGAGAAAACTACGAAATCATCGACCCCAAAGATGTAGGTATCGACGAAAGTTCTATCGTACTGACCGCCCGCAGCGGAAGAGCCGCCTTGAAACACAGGCTGGCCGCTCTCGGAGTAATCAACATTGCGCAGGAAAAACTCGACGAAGTGTATCAGCAGTTCCTGTTGATGGCCGACAGAAAAAAAAGCCTTACCGACAGCGATATCCTTGCATTAGTCGGGGAAAGGGAAAATATCCACAAAAAGATAAAACTCGATTACCTGCAAGTGTTATGCGGAAAACGTGTGCGGCAGGTGGCAACCATAAGAATCGATATTGCAGGAGAAAAATTTGAATCCACTGCCTCGGGCAACGGCCCTATCGACGCCTCAATAAAAGCCGTAAAAGAGATAATCAAACGGCAAATGACAATTCAGGAATTTCTTATACAGGCGATCACAAAAGGCAGCGACGACGTGGGCAAAGTGCATATTCAGGTGGAACACAACGGCAAAATCTATTACGGATTTTCTGCAAATACCGACATCGTTACGGCTTCCGTAGAAGCATTTATCGACGCTGTAAATAAATTCGACCAGAAATTTGTTCCCGCTAAGGAATGAATTTTCCCCTTTTTTTGACAGAATTAACAGAATTTTCAGAATTTACAAAATCTGTTAATTCTGAAAATTCTGTTAATTGACTTCGTCGAACTAAAGTTTCTGTCAAAAAAAAGCGGTCTGTCGAAAAAAGGAATTATGTCAAAAAAAGGGGATTCCGATTTTTTTCTTACATTTGCATTATAATTTGAATTGGAATTTTAATTTTATTATACATTAATATACAATGAAAAAGTTAGGTTTAGCGACAGTAATTGCACTT
>JAISPE010000355.1 GCA_031275145.1 Prevotellaceae bacterium
AGATTTCCCCCTTTGCTAACGGTTCCGACAAGCATTGAAACTAATTGATGTACACTTTTCCACGTATGTTCGTCACGGTAATATCCCCACGAGCCGGAAAATGTCTGGCAGGTTTCCCAGGGTACGCGCTTTCCGTTGACCGTCGGCCATTCGGCTGGCATATACTGCTCCGGTGTTTTGAAATCCCATCCCCATTCCGTATTATTCAGGTCGGCGCGGTCATCAATAAGGATATTGGGCTGCAACTTACGGATGAGTTTGATAAGGTTTTCCGAATCCCAGTCCTCATGTCCTTTGCCGCCTTCGCCTGGATAGGAGAAGTCAAGGAACAGTTCATCTATCTGACCGAAATTACTTAATATTTCCGTTAACTGATCTTTCATATATTTCTGATATTTTTTAATATCCCGTTTTTCATTGGCGGCTTTACGTTCTTCCTGATTTTTTGGACCGTTTGGATGAAGATTGTCGTATGGAAAATCCGGATGATGCCAGTCAATCAGCGAATAATAGAATCCGATGCGGAGACCTTCGGCGCGGAATGCGTCTACGAAAGGTTTAATCAAATCTTTTCCGTAAGGCGTATTGGTGACCTTGTAATCAGTGTGTTTTGAATCCCACAGGCAAAAACCGTCATGATGCTTTGTTGTCAGCACGACGTATTTCATACCTGCGTCTTTTGCTTTTTTCGCCCATTCTTTGGGATTGTACAAATCGGGGTTGAAATTGTCAAAATACTTTTGATAATTTTCATTCGATATTCTTTCGTTATGCTTAACCCATTCATGACGTGCGGGCAAAGCATAGATTCCCCAATGGATGAACATCCCGAAACGGTCGTTAGTCCACCATTCAAACCTTTTTTCTTTCTGTTCTTTGGTTTCTTTAGCCCATGAGGGGATTTCGGCAGTTTGACTGAAAGCGCTGTTAAAAGCAGCGATTGTAAAGAGGAATAAAAATACTTTTTTCATTATTGTATATATTTAAAAATTAAAAATTTCACTTAACGATTTCGGCAGATAAAACGCGTCTGTTTTGTCTACATATACTGCTACCGAGTTTAATCTGATTTCCTTGCCGTTCAGCAGGGCAATATTTGTCCAGGGATATACGGTCAGTTTGTTTTTCTTTTTCCCGGCGCTTTCGACCTCCAGCACAGGGAAATCTTTGCTGTCTTTATTGATTTTCCATTTACAGTCTTTGAATACATCGGTATGTTTTGCAAAATAACTGGATGTGTGTTCGCTGAGATTGCCGATTTCCAGTATCTCGGACATGTATTTATTGAGTTCGATATTTGTAATGAAACCCGTCGGTCTGAAACGGTTTTCCGGCGCGTATACCGCTAAAAACACTTCTTCGCCGGTATGTCCTCCGGTGGTGAATCCGAAACAGGTGTGACTGTTAAGTATCTCGGAAATAACTTTCTTGATATCTGTACCTTTCATCCGCTCTTCGGGGGTTAATGTACTTTTTTTGTAATCTTTCGACGACAGTATCTTAGTCAGTTCATTATCGGTCAAATCTATACCGGAATATTTCTTAACTGTGGCTGTAATCTCGTCTTTATCCGTACTGTTCAGTATTTGGACAAGCGTTTCCGCCGTGACTTTGAACTGTGAAACGTTTTTGAACAAATCGTCTTTCGTGAGGGTGGAATATCCGGGACATCTGTTCGCGCCTATGCTGATTCCACTGTTTCCGTGGTCGGGAACGGCTATAACGACTGTCTCGCCGTTCTTTTTGGCGAAATCCACAGCTACGCCGAAAGCTTCGTCGAAAGCAAGCATGTCGGTAATCATTGCTATCGGGTCGTTTGCGTGCGCCGCCCAGTCAATTTTACTTCCTTCGACCATCAAAAAGAATCCGTTTTCGTTTTTCGAGAGTTTTTCAATTGCGCTGGCAGTCATTTCGGCCAGAGACGGGTAGAGTTTTTCGTCGCGGTCGAGGTCGTAAGGCATGTCCTCTTCGCAGAACAGACTCCACATTTTGTCGCCCTTATGCGAACGGAAACCGTTAATATCATTCAAATAAACTCCGTATCCTTCTTTTACGAGATAGTTTTTACATTCGTCGTCCAGATATTTAACGCCTCCTCCGATCACTACGTCGATATTATTATGAACCATCTGGGGAGCAATCCATTTGTACTTGCTGCGATCGTAACTGTGCGCAGAGCAGTCGGCGGGCGTGGCGTGTGGAAATTCGCAGGTAAATACTAATCCGGCAGCCATTTTGTGCAGAATCTTTGCAGCTTCCAGAACGGTCATCAAAGGCCGGTATGCCATGGCCGAATCCAAAGGGACGATGTCGTTTTTCGGATCTGCCGGAGCATAAGTGGCAACGTAGCCGGCACGACTTGGTACTCCCGTCATGAAACACGAGGTCGTCGGCGCTGAATCACCAATGGGCGCATTCGACGAAAATGTCAATACCGACCCGCACAGATAAGGGTCTAAATGCAAATTCAGCTTGTCCGGATTCAGATATCTCTGATACCAGCGCGCAGATGATACCGTCGCCCACGACGTTCCGTCGGGTATCATCAGTATAACGTTCCTAACTCTTTTGTCCTGACCATATCCGCTGAATACAAAGATGATCATCGACAATACTAACAAAATATTTTTTCTCATCATTACACCATTAAAAAGTTCGCACAAAATTAGTCTTTTTAATAAAACAAGCAAAAATAAATTATCCCGTCTGTTTTTAATCCCTGATACTTACCGTTTTTTTTATTCTCCATCCCCAAAATATGCAACTTATAATCATATTGTTATATTGAAACAGGCATGATTTTGTCAAAAAAGATATTGCAGTAATGAAACAAATAACTATCTTTGCGCCGCAAAAGCCCGGATGGCGGAATTGGTAGACGCGCTGGTCTCAAACACCAGTGGATTAACTCCGTGTCGGTTCGATCCCGACTCCGGGTACTTCCAGAATAAAAGCCTGATTGATTTAATCAATCAGGCTTTTATTCTGGATTTTAGATTTATTGCTTACGCACGACTGTACCCGCAATCACATCCGGAGCAAGCTTGTCACGTCCTAAAAAAGGTGTGACGATTCCCTTTGTCAAGGTGTGACGATTCCCTTTGTCAAGGCGTGACGATTCGTCGGGTTAAAAACAAAGCTCCTGCTTTGCCACAAGTCAGGAGATCTGCTTTTAGTGAAGGAAAATTAATAAAGTATAACAGTTTTTCCTGCAGAACAGGGTATTCAAACGTAGACAGAAAACCTCATTTACACCTAATTCAAAATAACAGAACAACCTCAGTAGTAATAATATAACACACACAAACCAACCTCATTACATCATTAAACCGAACCGGATGCCATCGATTTAATGAGGTCTGAGGTTTATATCATATTTCCAGGCTACTGAGGTTGTTTTGGTTTAAAAATTAGGTAAAAATGAGGTTTTTTTTAACCGTTATATCTTATTTATTTCTCATCCCTTAGCTGCGACATAGCGAGGACGCTATGCCGAGCGGGAGCCTGATTGATTAAATCAATCAGGCTTTTTGGTTGAAGAAATTTTTCCGGCATTTCAAAATGTCGCATGCCTTTTGTCGCCACTGACAAATATCTTTTTGGGAAAAATAACTTGCGAATTAGTAAGCCGTTAAGTTTTTTTCGGTACAGTTTGTCGATAAAATCACAAATCCTTTATATCTTTGCGCCGGAATTTTTTTTCCTGATTGGTAATGAAAATGATTATTGGATATACTATTCCACCACGGGTTCAGCGGTATACTGCCGCTACTCTTTACTGCGCAACAAATTTCAATATTATAAACTATGAGTTATACTCTATTTGATCTTTTAAAACTGCTTGGCTCACTGGGCATGTTTCTCTATGGAATGAAGATA
>JAISPE010000155.1 GCA_031275145.1 Prevotellaceae bacterium
AATAATATTCATTTAGAATATCTTACAGCATATATTTCCGAAAGAATATCCCTGTCCGACAGATCGGCGTTTTCAGGGCGGGATTCGATATATTTTTGAAGCAAATCCTCTTTTGTTTCTATCTTCCAGCCCATTTTCTTTGCCAGAGTCATTATAAATTCGACTTCCGTTTGCGGTACATTCAAATAAATTTCCTTAAATTCCGTATGTAACATAATCTTTAAATTTTACGATGCAAATATACAGTTTTATATTTAGATTTACGATTTTAGGAGTCTTCAATAATAAAGGTATCAATTATGGCATCCCGTTAGGGATGCTCTTTGCCCTGACTGCCCTGCCTGCCGGCAGGTAGGCCGTCAGGCAGGCCATTGATGAGATGCCGGAAAATAAATCCATAATTAATACCTTTATTTATTGACCGCTCCATAGTAAACAGTAAGTCGTGGATTTCCGGATTGCTTCGTCGCTGCTTCTTCCGGCGAGCGTCATCACGCTTTTATATAACAGCAAGAGTTATTTCAAAGACTTCCGTCTTTTCAGTTCCTGCTTCAACATTATTAGCTCTCTGGTAGTCTGGCCTGCTATGGCGGAATTTTCTTCTGCTCTGCGAATCAGATAGGGAAGAACGTTCCTGACTTTTCCGTAAGGCAGATATTTTGCAACATTATATCCGGCTTTGGCAAGATTGAAACTCAGATTATCGCTCATTCCATACAGTTGAGCTATGTAGATCGCCGGATGATTGTTGGGTAATCCTTTGTCCTTCATATACTGTACTAAAGCATGAATACTTTCTTCGTTATGCGTTCCGCAAAAGACGTGTATCCGGTCGCAATTTTCTACCGATATCCTGAGCGCTTCGTTAAAAGCATTGTCCGTATCTTTTTTTGTCGGATATATCGGCGAAGGATAGCCTCCGGCCATTGCTCTTGCCCGTTCTTTTTCCATATATGCCCCGCGCACGTATTTTATTCCTGCGATTATATTGTTCTGTTTCGCAAGTTCTATCAAATGCTGGAGATAGGCAAGTCTGTCGTGACGATACATCTGCAATGTAGTGTATACTGTGGCAGTTTTATGATTGTATTTCAACATCATCTCTTCCGTAACATCATCTATGGCTTTTTGAAACCAGTAATCTTCGGCATCAACCATTATCGGTTTACCGGTTTTGGCGGCTTCTGCACAAAGAGAATCAAAACGTTGCAGAAAATTGTTGTATGAAGTCTGTTCTTCCGAAGTCAGAGGCTCGTTAAAAGATACTTTTTTCAGGACATTATGCGTTGTTAATGCGGTCGGTTTGAAGACACTGAAAGGAATAGCCTCATGTTTGCCCGAATTTATTACGGAACGCTTCAATTCCTGAAATGTTGCATCTATTTCCGCTTCTTTTTCAGCAGCTTCAATTGAAAAATCCAAAACAGATTTGACATTTTCCCCGATCATTTTGTTCATGGCCGGAAAAC
Source organism: Prevotellaceae bacterium (assembly GCA_031275145.1). Classification (GTDB taxonomy): domain Bacteria; phylum Bacteroidota; class Bacteroidia; order Bacteroidales; family UBA932; genus JAIRLF01. The sequence continues at coordinate 1,470 of JAISPE010000155.1, forward strand.
ATTCTTCAATCGTTTCTCCTCCAACAAAATGTCTGTATAAAGTAGGCTTTACTATCCATGAAATCGGCAGTCTCATTTTTAACGCCATATTGCTCATAAAACCCAAAGAACGAACCATAAACGGATATTTTATCATTGAAAATAAAAATTTAGCGTTCCCGAGTTCTCTGTCATTCTTTATTTTATACGCTACTTCAATGTTATCCAGATCAATCATTTTGTATAAATTATAAATTATTTAAAAAAGGCAGACTTTATATAGAGTCTGCCTTGTGTAATTCAATATATATATTACCGGAGAATCAGAGTTTTAAGTTTATCTCTGAGTTCGTCTCCTCTTAAATTCGTTTCTATTACTTTTCCTTCTTTGTCCAGCAATACGGTAAAAGGAATTCCTTTAATCCTGTATTTTACAGTAGCATCCGAATTTCCTCCTTTCAGATCCGACATTTGAGGCCATGTTATCCCGTCGCTCTCGATTCCCTTGATCCATTCGCTTTTACTGTTGTCCAGCGATACGCCTACAATCTCGAAACCTTTGTCTTTGTATTCTTTGTATAAAGCTACGACATTGGGATTTTCGCTACGGCACGGACCGCACCACGAAGCCCAGAAGTCTAACAGTACATATTTGCCTTTGCCGGCATAATCGGATATCGAAATATCTTTGTCGTCAGGCGTTTTCATCGTCAAATCGCGAAATATTTCGCCTGCGGCTATCGCCTTTATTTTCATTCTTTCGATCTCTTTGTGAATCATATTTCCCAATGCACTGTTTTTTACTGTTTCATCAAGTCCCTCGTATGCATTTTTAGCTATTTCTTCATCAACTCCCTGAGACATAATACTTACCAGAAGACGTGCAGAGAAAACAGTTCCCGGATTTTTATTAAGAAAATCAACAGAAACCTGCAGCATTTCTTTTGTCAAGTTATCGTATCTTTCTTCTACTTCTTTCTGTAATGCATCTGTTCTCTCCTGAGAATTTGCATATTGCATGAGTTCATCCCGTTTGGTCCTGACAGGTTCAACACTCTCGCCGTACGATGTGAACAGATCGTTTAACTTAGTGCCTGAAACCACACTCCTGAAAATGTCTTCCGGAATATCGAGTTTAATGTTTCCGTTTTCTACGAAGATCATCTTAAAAGGATTATTACGATAGCTTATTAAGGCCATATACGAAGAATCGGTTTTGCCTTTAAACTCAAATTTGTTGTTCCTGATAACAGCAGAATCCAATACTTTTTTATCAGATATTTCCATATACCAGAGATAGTTTTCCAAATAAACCGTTTGCCCGTTCATGGAATCGGAAGAAATTTGTCCTGTTATTTTATACGAAGAAGGATCTTCACTGCATGCGAAAAACAGCGTCAAAA
>JAISPE010000020.1 GCA_031275145.1 Prevotellaceae bacterium
TGTCCGAATTTGATTCGTAATTCGTAATTAATCATTACCTTTGCGGAACTATAAAATTTGACCGTATTGATTGATTGCTGTCAAAAAGAAAAGATTAGAATGATGATAAAGTTATTTTCAGATACAAAAATCAAGGAATTGCTCGATCTGTTACACACAAGTTCGAATATTGCAATTGTTACACACGTTAATCCTGACGGCGATGCAATAGGCTCCGTTACTGCGTTGAACGGTTTTTTGAAAGAAAAAGGCGTCAGATCGACCATAATTGTGCCGAATCATTTTCCCGATTTCCTGAAATGGATGAACGGATGTGAAAATATTCTTGTATATTTCAACCAGAAAGACAGATGTGAAAGAGCATTGAAAAATTCCGATTTGCTGTTTTGCTGTGATTTCAACAAACTTTCCCGTCTGGATGCTCTGGGAGAGTTTATCGAGACTTTGAATATGAAAAAAGTACTGATAGACCATCATATCGGCGTCGAAGAGAAAGATTTTGACCTCGTCTTTTCCATAACGCCCATAAGCAGCACATGCGAAATAATCTGCAACATAATACGGCAAATCACCGGAAAAAAGCATGTCCCGCCACAAATTGCAGAATCTTTATACACAGGCATCATGACCGATACGGGCGCTTTCACTCACAGCTGTTCGTCCGGTTTGTTCCGGATTGTCGCCGACCTGATGGATTGCGGAATAAGCAGAGAGAAAATACATTCGGCCGTATACAACAGCTTTTCTGTAAACAGGATGCGCCTGATGGGATACTGTATCGAAAAAATGGAAGTTTTACCCGAATACCGTACCGCCTGCATCGCGCTGACAAGAGAAGAAATGGACAGATTTAACTTTGAACCCGGAGATACCGAAGGATTTGTGAATATACCGTTAAGCATCAAAGATACTGTGCTCTCGGTATTCTTTATGGAAAGTAAGGAAGGTTATATAAAACTGTCCCTGCGATCTGTAGGGGAATTTTCCGTAGACAGCATGGCGCGCAAATACTTCAACGGCGGCGGACATAAAAACGCTTCCGGAGGAAAAAGTTTTGTCTCACTGGACGAAACCGTTTCGTTTTTTAAATCTATCCTGCCGGAAATTATGCAGAATTGACAGATGTCAATCATCAATCGTAAATCGTCAATCATAAATCGTCAATTAACCCTATATATCCTGTTATTATTCTGTCTTCGGTTATATGTGCCTTATAGAAGTAGATGTTTTTGGGTGCTGGTTTTCCGTTATATGATCCGTTCCAGCCGTCGTCTCCCCTGAAAATCGTCATACCCAGACGGTCTGTTATGTGTACTTTGAAACCTTTCAGGAAAACGTCATTTATACCGTCTCCGTTCGGCGTGAAAACTTTGGGAATAAAAATCTCGACATTATAAGAGTAATTACGAATCGCCGAACATCCGTTTTTATCGGTTACCTGCACCGTAAACTCCGAATGACCGCGAGAGCCGGTAGCCGTTTCTCCGGTTACAGTTCCCGTACCGTCGATGACGATTCCGGCAGGCAGGGCTCCCGATATGACGGAAAAATGCGGCAGTTCGGCATCGGTATCAAGCTGATAGCTGTACACGGATTTTTCCTTGAAATCCGGAATACTCTCCGTAAATATCGATACTTTTACAGGATTGACCGTTATTTCAGTCAAATCTTTTGAAGCGCATGAATAATTGTTGATTACCTGGATATAACGGTTTTGAACACTCTGCAATATCTCCGTTTCATGCGTATATTCGCTGACGCCCGTAAAGGAAACAATCTTTTCGTTCATCTGCGAATCCCGATAAATACTGTAAATATTGGCGTCTGTAAGATTTTGAAGATGAATTGCAGGAGTATCTCCGTGACATATACCGTCCGTAATGATCTCGAAATCGTTTTCCGGAACCGGGAGGATATTGATTTCCAGTCTCGCCATATCGCCGCTGCATTTGGAGATATCGTTGACATATCCGACATAATACACTGTTTTTCCGACAGCGCCGGAATTAGGCGAGGGTATGCCGGCCAGCGCTGTCATATTCGAATCGTACCATTTAACAGTGTGATTTTTGAGGATATCTACCGGCGGCATACTGATTTCCTCGAAACGGCATGCCTCGATATTATTTATCGAAGGAAGCGGGGTGAAATACACTGTGTCCGAAGCATAATTGTCGTCGCTCAGGAAATCGCCGGGAACGGGCAGGACATATACGCTGCTTGCGAGAGGTTTTTCTGCGGTCAGACTGCTGAAATAGCCTGTCCATGTGATTTTCGCATTTGTGTTATCGGCAATATTCACAAAATATCTGTATGCATGACGTCCGTCGGGCAAAGGCGTTCCCGTGAGCGAAGGAGCGGAGTACGTCCATGTTCCGCCCGTAATATTCACATCCGTAACGACAAAGTTAGCCGGAAGTGTGTCGAGCGTTTCAAGATTATTCATCGTGCTCTCACTGCCGTTGTATATGTTCGAGAAAATGTTTACAGGCGTATTCTCACTTGTGATACATCCGCCAAAAGATTTGAACGCCAAAAGATTTCCCGATGTTCTTATGACAACGTTCCTGACTTCGTGGACTGCCGTCGAACCTCCTGTGACGCCGGCGAAACCCGCTCTTAGAAACTCGGGCGCAGGACTTGTGATATTTACCGGACCGAGTACGTGCAGAAATGCGCCCGTAACACTGATTTTCAGATAAACATTGACTGTCATTCCTCCCGACCCGTCGGGTTCGAGCTCGACTTTTACCCTTCTGAAATACCTGTTTTCGGGGGGTCTCGACTGGGCAGGCTCGGGGAAAGAAATACCCGTATTAATCAAAGCAGGATCTCTGGCCTCCGAAAAGTCCGAGAAAGTGGAAGCTAAAAACCTGTAATTCTCACTCGAAGGCCCGCATACGGTTATTGCGTTGGAATGAAATCCGTGATCGACATAATTTGTGTAATTACCAAACTCGTCAATACCTATGCCGATATAACTGTTCTGTATTCCCGGCTCGGAATCGCGGGGCAGATATCCGAGAGCGCCGCCCTTGCCTCCGGGTGTGAACTTGCTGTCGCTTATATTGCTGTCGAATAAAAAGACGCTGAATCCGTCTGCGGGAGTAGTGGAAGATGTCCATACAACAAAATCAAACTCTACCGTTAATCCCAGTTTCGAGGAATAGCTGCCTTCGGCAAGAACATATCCCGACTGGTCGCCCCTGTCTTCGGTTAATCGCAGCCATCCGCTTCCGACAGCATCGATTCCCTTTGATGCGGTATAATATGCATGCCCGTTCGGGATGAAAATCCCCGATGTATTCATGCAGCTTTCTTCATATATGAACTGGGCGTTCAGGGTATATGCAATACATAAATATAAAGGTATTATGAAGTATGGTTTGCGCCGCCCGTGATCTTGACATAATTCCTTTTTTTTGACAGAATTGACAGAATTTTCATAATTTACGAAGCCCCTCAAAAAGGGGAATTTTGCCGTACACCCGAGAGTATGTAATTCCGTTACACTCATTTTTATTTTTTATTTATTTTGCAAAAGTAATGTTTTTTTCTATTCGCTATAAATAATAATTAATTTATTTATTTAAAGTTAAATCCTATTTTGATGCGCTATTCCTTTCGGCGATTCCTCGCTTTCATAAAACTAAATTCCAGTCGCTTCAATATCCGTTAAAAATACATGCAGTATTGCACGGTCAGGCAAAAAGGTATGGCAAAAGATTTAGCTGTTCTGTACTTTGTGTGTTTTGTGGAAAATATTTTATATCTTTGCACCGATTGATTTAATCAAAATGTATAATCGAGCCGGAAATTAAAATACCGGCTATAATATTAAGGATTTATGATAAGCGTACAAATTGTCGATGACCACAACTTATTCGCTGATAGTTTTAGCGGAACAATAAACGAATCGAAGTTCGCCCACGTTACCGGAGTATATTACTCTTTGAAATCGTGCAGAGAAGGACTGGCTAAACAACTCCCCGACGTCATACTGCTCGACATCGAAATGGGCGACGGCGACGGAATAGAATTTTGCGCCGAGATAACAAAAACATATCCGGCGCTCAAAGTCATTATGGTGACCGGATTCAGAGAATTTAATATCGCAAAACACGCTCTGCACAACGGCGCCCACGGATATATCCTT
>JAISPE010000103.1 GCA_031275145.1 Prevotellaceae bacterium
GAATCCCTCAAAGAAACTCAAAAAAACTGGATCGGACGCTCGGAAGGTGCGGAGATAAGGTTTGACCTCTCCCCTAACCCCTCCCCACAGGGGAGGGGGATGGACTCGAAATGTTCGGGGACAGATTCGAAATGTTCGGGGATGGACTCGAAATGTTCGGGGATGGACTCGAAATGTTCGGGGACAGATACGGTTTCTAAAAAGACCGGTGCGACGGAAGATAACCCTCAGGGATATTATAAACATACGACAGATGTAAAGAACTGGAATTTGCTGGTAAATATCGCGCGGGATTACCGTTCGTGTCGGACGGAAGCGGAAAATGCTCTTTGGCAGGCTGTCAGGGCAAAAAAAACCGGATATAAAATCAGAAGACAACATGTTGTAAACGGCTATATCGCAGATTTCATTAATCTCGAAAAACAGGTTATCATCGAAGTTGACGGAGGTATTCACCGTTCGGAAGAGCAAGTAGAAAAGGATAATTTGCGTACGGCGATACTCAACGAAAACGGTTTTCATGTAATCCGTTATACAAATGAAGAAATATTGACCGATTCTCGTGCTGTAGCATATAAAATAAAGAACTATTTAGATTCAGTTCCTTCCAAACGTGATGATTCGGAGAACTGCGAAGACATCTCAAAGAACCCCTGCGGAGACATTTCGGAGTCCTCCCCCCTCCCCTGTGGGGAGGGGCCGGGGGAGAGGTTTAAATCTCTTACAGTTTTCACCACCCGTCCCGACACCATTTTCGGTGTAACATTCATGGTACTTGCTCCCGAAAGCGAGTATGTTGCACAGACGGTTACTCCCGAACAGAGAGCGGAAGTCGAAGCATATATCGAATCGACCAAAAGGAGGACCGAGCGCGAACGCATTGCCGACCGCAAAGTAACCGGCGTTTTTTCGGGAGGATACGCAATCAATCCCTTCTCCGGCGAAGAAGTCCCGATCTGGATTTCCGACTATGTACTGGCCGGATACGGCACAGGCGCAATCATGGCTGTTCCCGCTCACGACAGCAGGGATTACGCTTTTGCAAAACATTTCGGACTTCCGGTTATCCCGCTGATAGAAGGCTGCGACGTGAGCGAAGAAAGTTTCGACGCAAAAGAAGGGATAATGATCAATTCCGGATTTCTGAACGGGCTGACCGTTCCCGAAGCCATAGAACGGGCTAAGGAATATGTCGAAGACAACGGTTTGGGTGTCATCAAAGTGAATTACCGTCTGCGCGACGCCATATTCAGCCGTCAGAGATACTGGGGAGAGCCGTTTCCCGTTTACTATAAAGACGGCATGCCGTATAATATTCCCGAAGAAGATCTGCCTCTTGTGCTTCCCGAAGTCGATAAATTTCTGCCGACGGAAACGGGCGAGCCTCCGCTGGGCAGGGCAAAAAACTGGACATACAACGGCTATCCGCTTGAGTTTAGCACGATGCCCGGTTTTGCAGGCTCTTCGGCATACTATCTTCGATATATGGATCCGCACAATACGGAAGCTCTGGTATCGAAAGAGGCCGACGAATACTGGAGAAACGTCGATCTGTATATCGGCGGAACGGAACACGCTACCGGACACCTGATATATTCGCGGTTCTGGAACAAATTCCTTTACGACACGGGAACCGTCGTTGAACAGGAGCCGTTCAGGAAGCTGGTAAATCAGGGAATGATTCAGGGCTGTTCGAACTTTGTCTACAGGGTAAAAGGTACGAACACTTTCATTTCATACGGACTGAAAGACACTCGCGACACAAGCGCACTGCACGTGGATGTCAATATCGTTAACAATAATATTTTGGACATTAAACGCTTCAAACAGTGGAGACCCGAATACGAGATGGCCGAGTTTATCCTCGAAGACGGGGAATACCGTTGCGGAGCGGCGGTGGAAAAGATGTCGAAATCGCTGTATAACGTTGTCAATCCCGATGATATAGTTGTTACGTACGGAGCGGACACGCTTCGTTTATACGAAATGTTTCTCGGTCCGCTGGAACAGTCGAAACCCTGGGATACAAAAGGTATCGACGGAGTACACCGGTTTTTGCGAAAGTTTTGGCGTCTGTTTCATCACGAGGGCGAATTTTATGTATCCGGCGAAGCTGCCGTAAAAGACGAGTTGAAAGTCCTGCACAGGACAATCAAAAAAGTGCAGGCCGACATCGAATCGTTTTCGTTCAACACTGCCGTCAGCGCGTTCATGATATGCGTAAACGAACTCATCGACCTGAAATGCAATAAAAAGGAAATCCTTGAGCCGCTGACGGTAATTCTGTCGCCGTTTGCGCCGCATATTGCAGAAGAACTCTGGCATCTGCTCGGCAACACGACAAGCGTAGTAAAAGCCACGTTTCCGGAGTATGACGGGAGTTTTCTGGTTGAAAATTCGTTTGAATATCCGATATCGTTCAACGGAAAAACCCGTTTCAAAATAGAGTTGCCTCTGAACGCCGATACCGGACAGATTAAGGAGCTGGTTCTGGCAAATGCCCACACTCAAAAGTTCCTTGACGGCAGACAGCCGAAAAAGATAATCGTTGTCAGCGGTAAAATTGTAAATATAGTGATTTAGAAAAACAAACAGTCAATTTCTTTGTTTATGTCCGGTATTACTGTTATGCACATAAAACGATACATATTCATTGTTCTGCACATCCTGACGGCCGTATGCTTAAACGGACAGGAACTTCCGACGCCTGACTTCTCCTCGTTAAGCATTGATCCTGCCACGGGTATGGTTGTGTTGAAATGGAGAACTCCCGATGCTTCGGAAAATATCCTGTTACACGAAATCTCGCGCAAACCGTACATTTCCGACAATTATTTTTTCGAAAATCCCGTCACTGCCACCGTTCACATGCCCGATACGGTTTATTCCGAACCGGTTTCCGATCCGGACAGACAGCGGCAGGGATACAGGATACGCAGCAAAAACGATCTGAATACTTCACCGATAACGGATATGCATATCACAATGCAGCTCTGGGGGGAATATTCACAGTGTACAAACAGAATAAATCTCGGATGGACAGAATACAGCAGATTCGCCATCGATCAGAACGGACAGATTGACCGGCAAAATCAGCAGGCCGCGACGTTCAACAGCGCAGTCGAATACGAAGTCTGGGGACATCACGGGACCGGTTTCGACATATCCGCGGCAGAAAAACTTTCGGACAGAAGCCGGCAAAACGTGGATGTCTCGCTCGACAATCTGACAGCGGGTACAAAATACTTCCTGTACGTCAAGGCATTTTTGCCTAACGGAGATACTGCCACTTCGCACAGAGTCGAGGTACTCACCGGCGGTAAACGTTTTCCCGAGGTGATGAACATCGACACCGTCGCAAGCGAAGCGGGTATGATAAACCTGTATATCAGTCTGGACAGGACTACCGGCATCGATACTTTCGCAATCTACCGCGTCGGCACAAGAATACCTTTAGCGTGGTTTTACTCGGCGGCCGAAGTACCGGCAAAATTCACCGACAGAACGGCTTCGATAGGTCAGGTATACCAATACAGTCTTGTCGGATTTCTTTGCGGACAGCAAATGCTGAAAAGCGATACGGTAAGCAATATACTGCTGTATGCTACACCCCTGGGTCTGAATGCGGAAATACGGTGGACAGAGTTTTTCAACCAGTCGAATCCTCCCGTATATACCCTGCACAGAACGTCTCCCTCGAAAGAAACCCTCGATCCGGGAAATTCGCTGTATTTTTTAGACCGTTCAACGTACGATTCCGTATGTAACGGCCCGAAAACGTTCTGCTATGTAATGACCGCCCAAACCGAAAAATCGTATGCGCGTTCCGAAGAATCATGCGTATCGTTAAGATCGATGATAACCATGCCCGAAGCGATAGACCCGGCCTCGGACATTTCGGTGAGAAAAGACTGTAACTGCGAAACGGACTGCGAAAATCACAGACGGCTGTTCGGCCCCGTAATGGATTTGAACGACAGCGCTTACAGGCTCGAGATAGAGATTTTCGACAGGTCGGGAGTACGTCTGTTTTCTTCAAAAAAGGATTTCAACTCTCCCCTGCAAAAGGAATATCATTACTGGGACGGCAAATACGGCGGGCGATACGTGAAACCCGGAGTATATGTATATTACACTAAAGTGGAATTTCTGGAAGGCGCGCCTCTCACAATGCGTGGAAGCGTGACGGTTGTAATGCAAAACTCAAACTCAAATTAAATAATATCAGTCATGAAAGCTATTTTTCCCGGGTCGTTCGACCCTTTTACCGCAGGACACGAAGCGCTGGTACAGCGCTCATTGAGACTGTTCAGCGAAATCATTGTCGCCGTAGGGCATAACAGCGAAAAACGGTATATGTTCGACATCGGTACAAGGGTCGAAATCGTGAAATCGGTATTCAGGGACAATCCCCGTATAAAAGTCATTTCATATTCGGGACTGACCGTAGATTTATGCCGCTCTTTAGATACATATTTCCTGATAAGAGGCCTGCGAACATCTTCCGATTTTGAATTTGAACGGGCAATAGGACAGATTAATAAACAGCTTGAGCCTAACATCGAGACAGTGTTCATGCTTATCGCTCCCGAACATTCGGCCGTAAGTTCGTCTATCGTACGGGATATACTGACAAACAGCGGAGATGCATCGATGTTCCTGCCTGCAAATCTGGATTTGAAAAGTCTGAAAACAAAGAAAAATATTTGACACATATTAAATAAAGTATAATGATGAAATGTGAACAGCATAAAATATCTTCCCGGGGAATGAGCCCGGCTGTTCAGGATTTGTTCCCGACACAGCCGGAAAAGGGAATTAGTATGTTAGTTTTTCCGCCGCAGCCTGCGAGAAGAAAACTTAGTATGTTAGTTTTTCCGCCGCAGCCTGCAGGAAGAAAACTTAGTATGTTAGTTTTTCCGCCGCAGCCTGCGGAAAGAAAACTTAGTATGTTAGTTTTTCCGCCGCAGCCTGCGGAAAGAAAACTTAGTATGTTAGCTGTTCCATCGAAGGCTGCGGAAAAGGGAATGTTGTATGTACATTTTCCTGTCGGAACATCCGGGAAGAAAACGGGTGTACGGCAAAATTCCCCCTTCTTTGACATAAATATTCCTCGCACGGTCTATTTTTGTGAATTGGATATGCGACCAGCCTGCCGGCAGGCAGACGAAGCAATCCGCGACTCTTCGTCATTGCGAGGAGCGCAGCGACGAAGCAATCCAGAAGGTCGTGGATTTCTGGATTGCTTCGTCGCTAGCGCTCCTCGCAATGACGACAAGTCGGGGATTGTTTCATCGCTGATTCTTCGACAAGCGTCATCACGCTTTCAGTTTCGGTACGAAACGGGTATTCGCAATGACGAAGATTCGGAAAAACAGTTTTCTGCAAAAAAAACTCACAATTCTCACCCGTTTGATGTATAACAGATTTGTAAATTATGAAAATTGACTTCGTCGAACTAAAGTTTCTGTTAATCATGTCAAAAAAAGGGACTCTTACAGTTAATGATATTAATTAAAACGATATATTATATGAAACTGCAAAAATTATTTTTATTCACAG
>JAISPE010000094.1 GCA_031275145.1 Prevotellaceae bacterium
ATAATAATTGCAAATTTTTATCTCTGCATCCTGAAAAGTTATGTGTACCGCAACAAAATTTATATGCATCGTGTTGAAATTTATCTGTACTTTTCATGAATCCATCTGTACTTTGTGAGAGTACAGATGTACTTTGTGAGAGTACAGATGTACTTTGTGAAAGTACAGGTGTACTTTGTGAAAGTACAGGTGTACTTTGTGAAAGTACAGGTGTACTTTGTGAGAGTACATGTGTACTTTGTGAAAGTACAGATGTACTTTTCGAAAGTTCAGATGTACTTTGGAGTCTTCAATAAATAAAAGTATCAATTATGGCATCCCGTTAGGGATGCATCGCTCGGTAGAACAGTCAATACCTCCTGTCCTGCATCCCGTTAGGGATGCATCCCCAGCGGGATGCAAAACAGGATGGTATGGGTTTTCTACCAAGCGATGCATCCCTAACGGGATGCTCTTTGCCCTGACTGCCCTGCCTGCCGGCAGGTAGGCCGTCAGGCAGGCCATTGATGAGATGCCGGAAAATAAATCAATAATAAATACCTTTATCTATTGAACGCTCCTTTGTGAGAGTACAAACATAGACAAAAAACCTCATTTCCACCTGATTTTAAATAACAAAACAACCTCGGTTGCAGGGATATTATACCTCGTTTTCAGCCATGAATTTCCACAGTGGAGCTGCCATCAGCGACTGTTTTATTTCATTATTTCTCAATAATTTTAAGACTTCTTCGCGGGAAAATAGATGAACGCTGAGATCTTCAGTATCCTCCAAATGCTGTTCTCTGATTTTTTCCACGTCTTTTGCCAGAAAACAGTGAGTAACATTTTTAATCGTTGAAGGATTCGGCGACAAGTTCATGTATTCTATCCAAACACCGTTGCCGTAGCCGGTTTCTTCCATCAGTTCCCTTTGTGCCGAAATCAGGGGAGAAGCATCTTTCTTTTCACAGACTCCCGCGCATAACTCGAAATGCACGCTTCCGATTCCATGACGGTACTGTTTCACAAAAACAAACTGTTTCGCTTCGGTTATCGCTATCACATTGACCCAGTCGGGATATTCAGTAACATAATACGACGGTATCCGATGTCCGTTGGGTAACTTTACCGTATCGCGTCTGACGGTAAACCACGGTTCTGTAAACAGGTATTCGCTTTTCAGAACTTCCCAGTACATTTCTTTATCTGTTGCGTTCATTTTTTATGATTTTCATGTATGAAAAAATAAACTGTCTTCCTGTTTTATTCGGAGAGATGAAACAGAATATGATTTATTATATGCAACTGTTCATTTTTTCGATAAAGTCCAATATTTCCTGTTTTCCGAGTCTTGTTTCCGCCGATTCTATAAAAATCGAAGGTAATTCCTCCCATGTTTCCAAAAGTTTCTTTTTGAAACTCTCTATATTGGAGTTCAGAGCGTTTTTAGAGAGTTTATCCGCTTTCGTAAAGATCAGGGCAAAAGGCGCCTGATTTTCTCCCAGATAATTTACGAAATCAACATCTATATTGTGCGGCTCGTGTCGTCCGTCGATAAGTACGAACAGCAGAATCAGTTGCTCCCGTTTCATGATATAGTTTTCAACCATATATTTCAACTCTTCTCTCATGCTTTTATGTCTTTTTGCATATCCGTAACCCGGCAAATCGACTAAATACCATTCATCGTTTATCAGAAAATGATTTATCATCACCGTTTTCCCGGGAGTGGAAGATACCTGGGCAAGCTTGTGTCTGTCCGTAAGCATATTTATTAAAGAAGATTTCCCGACGTTTGAACGTCCGATAAAAGCATATTCGGGCAAACCGGTCTGCGGACACCGGGTATAGTCGGGACTGCTTTTGATAAACTCCGCTTTCTTTACAGTCATAAAGTTATTATATAAATATAAATGAGAAAAAAAATCAATATCTCCGCAAAAATATTTTGGAGATATTGAAAAATTATTGATTTAATTATCCTAAATATGATTTTAACAACTTACTTCTCGAACTGTGTCTCAGCCGTCTGATCGCTTTTTCCTTGATTTGCCGTACTCTTTCTCTTGTTAATCCAAACTGTTCGCCTATTTCTTCGAGGGTCATTTCCTGCATTCCTATACCGAAAAAATATCTCACGATATCCCGTTCACGTTCGGTAAGAGTTGCCAGAGCCCGCTCTATTTCTTTCGACAAAGATTCGTTCAGCAGACCTCTGTCGGCGTTTGGCGAATCGCTGTTCACAAGCACATCCAGCAGACTGTTGTCTTCGCCGTCGACAAAAGGGGCATCGACAGAAACATGCCGTCCCGACACCCTTATGGTATCCGAAACTTTTTCCTGAGGAATATCAAGAATAACAGAAAGTTCTTCCGATGAAGGAGTTCTTTCGTTTTCCTGTTCAAATTTGGCGAGAGCCTTGTTTATCTTGTTTAGCGAGCCTACCTGATTGAGCGGTAACCGTACAATTCTTGACTGCTCTGCAAGGGCCTGCAAAATAGACTGGCGAATCCACCATACGGCATAGGAAATAAACTTGAAACCGCGGGTTTCGTCAAATTTTTCAGCAGCCTTAATCAGCCCCAGATTACCCTCGTTAATCAGGTCGGGTAAACTCAGCCCCTGATTCTGATACTGTTTTGCAACGGAAACCACAAACCGCAGATTGGCGCGCGTAAGTTTTTCCAGCGCTTCCTGATCTCCCTTTTTGATTCTCTGGGCTAATTCTACCTCTTCTTCCACGGAAATCAGTTCTTCACGACCGATTTCCTGCAAATACTTGTCCAGAGAAGCGCTTTCTCTGTTTGTAATTGATTTTGTAATTTTAAGTTGTCTCATTATCTTATTTTAATCTTATATTTTTCGTTCAATAAACTTTTTACCATGAAAGCCGAGTTCAGTTTTTCTACTGAACTTCGGCTTTCAGGCAATATGCCGGATTTCAAAACTTTTCGACCCGTTTACAACTCAAACGCAATATAATCACGTCTGCCGCTGGGATAAATTCCTTCGATAAATACTCCTTCTCCGCGTTTCATCTCGTTGATAATAGCTGTCACTTCTTCTACCGAGGTTACGGATTTTTGATTAATCTTCGTGATTATAAATCCTTTCCTCACTCGATTCATTAGCTTGCCGTCACTAAGTTCAATAATTTGAACTCCGCCTTTTATTCTTAGTTTGTCAGCAAGTTCTTTATCAACCTTTTCAAATCGGGCGCCTAAAATTACTGTTTTGTCATCCGACACCACACCTGTATTGCCCGCCTTATTACGTAAAACAACGGTAAATTGTTTCGTTTTCCCGTCACGAATTAATGAAATATCTATCCTGTCGCCCGGCCGCAATTTGCTAACCTCTTCAATAACGGTATTTTGCGACGAGATATCTTTATTTCCTATCCGTGTAATAATATCATATTTTTCTATTCCGGCATCTTTCGCAGCGCTGTTGTCCACAACATCACAGACCATTACTCCCCTGTCTTTCCTTTTCTTCAATGCTTTTATTTTCTCGGCATCAAGGCTGACACCGTCTCTTTCCTTATATGTTTTTACATACATGTCAATCTCATCCTCGTTTTCAAAAGAGGCTAAATCGGTATATACGATGCCCAACAGCGCACGTTGAACAACTCCGAACTCAATAAGGTCTTTTACTACTTTTTTTGCAATGTTTGACGGTACAGCAAAGGAATAGCCTTCATATACTCCCGTATGAGATGCAATAGCCGTATTTATACCCACGAGTTCGCCTCTCAGATTAATCAGAGCGCCTCCGCTGTTTCCCGGATTAACGGCAGCGTCTGTCTGTATAAACGATTCTATTTTAAAATCTGTCGGTATAATATTCAGACTTCTTGCTTTGGCGCTCACGATACCGGCTGTAACGGTCGATGTGAAGGTGAACGGATTTCCGATTGCCAGCACCCATTCGCCGAGCCGCAGATTGTCGGAATCGGCAAACCCCAGAGCGGGTAATTTCGTGTCGGTATCAACTCTCAGCAAGGCGATATCTGTATTCGGATCTCTGCCGACAACGCTGGCCGCAACACTTGTCTGGTCGTTGAAAACCACTGTGATTTCAGCCGCTTTCTCGATGACATGATTATTTGTCACGATATAACCGTCTTCCGAGATGATTACTCCCGAACCCGACCCTTTTGGCGTATATTCCTGATATTTCGGCTCTTCGGGATCACCAAAAAAGAAATCGAACAGGTCGTTACCGCGAAAATCTCGCCCGCCGCTATATCTTCGCTGAGTTTCTCCCGTTACTTTGATGTGTACAACTGCCGACACTGCATGTTCTGCGGCGTCTGAAAAATTCACAGGCTCGCCGGAAGCAGAAAACGCTGTAGCGGTGACCGGCATTGGCTGCGGAGCAACCATATTAATGATCGGCGACTGTTTTTGAGCGCTGTTGAATATCAGCGCAGAAACCAATCCGCCAATCAAGCTTGCAAATACTACTAAAATAACTGTCTTTAAAATATTACTATTTCTCATAATCATACAAATTTTATTTTATCATATAAATTCCGTTCGTATAGATTTCATATAAATAAAAAAGTTTAAATATTTAAAATTAAAAATTGCTGTAAATCCATTTTATAAACAGATATTCAGCCCTGTAGAACAGATAATAACTCTCGCCTAAAATGGTTTTAAATTTTTCGGCATACTGTTCTCTCAATAAAGCTTCTTCCATGTAGGATTTCACTTCCATATCTACAAAAGCCGCATATTCCTTGATTTTGTATTTCCTGAAAGGATCGCATAATTTGTCGCTGGCTTCCTTTCTCTTTTCCATAATCCTGTTAAGCCGGTTTCGATAATCATTGTATGCCGGCCAGAAAACAACTGCTTTTTCTTTTGTGATACCCAAAAAGTTATTAAATAACACTACTCTCATCGAATCAATATATTCTTCGATTGCACGCCACTCTTTCTCTCTTCTTTTCTGTTCGGATTCAAGATTGTTAATAGCCTTCGCATTATTGTAGTTCCCGTTAGCATTTTTACCTGAACCTCCTATTGGAGCATTATCCATATCCAGATGGAAATGGAAACGTCCTCCGCCGATACCGATAACGGTGTCAAATTCTATGCGTTCTCTGCGCTTAGACTCTGTCTGTGAATAGGCATTACCCACAGTAACACTTAAAAGAGTTAATAACCCTATTAAATTTTTCATAAACAACAATAATTAAAATAATTATTAATACTTGGAAGCCAAATAATCATTTAGATTGACATTTCGGACAACCAGATAATCAACCACAGCGTCTCTGTGTGATTTCAGATAATCTTTATGCGAACCGGCGAACTCCGGTACCATATCGTTAATATCCGCATCAACTGTCCGGGAATCAGGATTTTGTTGTTCTTTTATAGAAGTGTTGTTGAAATTCATATACGACAGAAACAATGCAAGTACTAATACCATGATTCCTCCGGTCCATGCTAATTTGGGGATAAATCCGGATATTGGACTTTTTTTCACCGTTATACATCTGTCCTGTACTTTTGACGGTAAACTGTCAAAGTAGTTGTTAGGGACGTTAAAAGGGTTCTTTTTTAATTCATTATTCAACATCATTTTACAATTTTGTGTTTTAGACAATCATATTTATTAAAGGTTTAATCTTCCTGTAAAAATTTTTCTATTTTTTCTACTGCATGATGATATGAAGCTTTCAACGCTCCGACGGATGTCCCGAGGACAGTGGATATTTCTTCATATTTCATCTCTTCAAAATATTTCATATTGAAAACCAGTCGCTGTTTTTCGGGCAGACGCAGCAGAGCCTGTTGCAGTTTCAGCTGCATTTCGTCTCCTCCGAAATAAGCGTCGCTTTCAAGCGTATTGCTCAACTGATTTTCTACATCAACCATAGGAATAAAAAATTTCGTTCTTTTCTTCCTCAGAAAGGTCAGAGCTTCGTTTGTAGCTATACGATATAGCCATGTAAACAGTTGAGATTCTTCTCTAAACGATTCAAGCCCTTCCCATGCTTTCAAAAAAGTATTCTGTACCAAATCGTCGGCGTCGTCATGCGAAATGACTATCTTTCTTATATGCCAGTACACCCTTTCCTGATATTTCCGCGTAATTAGGTTGAATGCATAATTCTTTTGCGCCGGATTACGGAACATCGTCATTAACTCTCTGTCGGTATAACTGTTATCTTTAAGCATTTAATATCCGGCGCAATTTGTTATAATAGGGCGCAAAAGTACCACAAAACTGTGAAAATAACAAATAAATATCAAAAAATAATTTGACACTTACTGAATATAACTGTTTTTCATATTGTTAATGGCGTGATGTATCGTGAATGCCGCTTTCCCGTATAGAAACTTTTTCCATTTTGTGTACCCTGAAAATCCGGAATTTTCATTTATTGGAAAATTTACATTGTGATTTAATAAAAAATACTTAATTTTGCATCCGAATTTGATAAGGAAATAAGATGCAGGAAGAAGATGACAGCAGGCAAAATTGTGAAGACGAACCGTTAACCGTCTATATCAATCCGCGTACCGATTTCGGATTCAAAAAGGTATTCAACAATCCCGTAATGATGTTGTCCTTTCTGAATGCGGTGATATCGCCGAGAATACGCGATAAAAAGTTTCGGATTACTTCGCTCACCTATCTGCCCGTTGAGCACTGGGGAGAAAATGAGAGCGAACGGCGGGTTATAGTCGATTCCCGCTGCAGAACCAGCGGCGGCGAAGATATAGTGGTAGAAATGCA
>JAISPE010000218.1 GCA_031275145.1 Prevotellaceae bacterium
CTGATAAATGATATAGGAAAAGAGATCATTATCGTGAATGACTGTTCGACGGACAATACGGTTGAAGTGATTGAAAACTATATCACTGCACATGCCGGTGTCGATATCAAACTGTTCAGTCTGCCAGTGAACAGGGGTAAGGGGGCGGCCATACACAGGGGCATCGAGGTCGCACAGGGCGATTATGTTATCATTCAGGACGCCGACCTGGAATACGATCCCGAAGAGTATAACCTGCTGCTGAAACCCGTGCTGTCAATGGATGCCGATGTGGTTTACGGCTCGCGTTTTACGGGCGGAAATCCGCACAGAGTGCTGTTTTTCTGGCATACAATAGGGAACAAACTGCTGACGTTCATTTCCAATATGTTTACAAACCTCAATCTGACGGACATGGAGACATGCTATAAACTGTTTCGTGCAGACATTATAAAAAACATCCGGCTCAACGAAAACAGATTCGGTTTCGAGCCGGAAGTCACAGCCAAAGTCGCTCATATAAAGAATATACGCATATATGAAGTCGGCATTTCGTATTACGGGCGAACATATCTCGAAGGAAAGAAAATCGTCTGGCAGGACGGGTTCAGAGCAATATACTGTATACTCAAATATAATATCTTTAAACGTAAATAGATTATGAACAATAATAAAAAATCACGGAAAAACATCTCAAAAAAAGGACACAAACCCTTAGCCGGCAAAACATTATTCGAAAAACTTGATTCGTATTTCGAACGGAAACACCGAACCGTATTCGGGATAATAACTGTTTTGTCCGTCCTGTTTTCGATTTTGCTGTTCGACGCCAAAATTAACATGATGGGCGACGATTCGGACTACATAATATACGGATACAATTTCGCAAACAGTTTCGATTTTCCGGGATACAGAGGCCCCTTATATCCTGTTTTACTCAGTCCGTTTATTGCGATTTTCGGAATCAACATTGTGTTACTGAAAGTACTTTCGGGGATAATGATTGTCTGTACATTATTCTTTATGTACAAAACTTTTTACGGGCGTATTCCCGCTCTGATACTGTTTTCGTGCCTGTTTCTTCTCAGTATTAACGCCTTTGTACTCTACTATTCTTCGGCGGTATTAAGCGAACCTTTTTTCCTTCTGATACAGTCGTTACTGATGTTCTTCTTTTGCAGGTATTTTGTCGATGCAAAAGAAGATGTCCCGTTAAAGAAACAGATTCCGCAGTTTTTTGTTATCGCCGTTACGGTGTTATGCCTGACTCTTACGCGAACTGTCGGTTATGCGGCAATCGGCGTTATTGCCGTTTATTTTCTATTTCTCAAACAGTGGAAAAAGGCGTTGCTGTCAATCGCTGCAAACGTAACGGTCTTCGGACTTTTCGGTCTCCTGAAAAAAATACTCTGGCCTACCAGCGGAAGCGCATACAATTTAAGCGCCTTTTTTACGAAAGACATGTACAACCCCGATAAGGGAATGGAAGATGTCGGGGGAATTATTGTCAGACTGTTTGAAAACATAATTAATTACATATCAAGATACATATACCAGTTTACGGGTTTGCGGACAGGCATCGGCAGCCCGTCGATATTCGTTACGCTAATTATCGTTTCCCTGTTTTTGCTGGGCGGATATATGGCGTACAGAAAAAACCGGCCGCTGTTTTTTGCCGCGCTTCATACTTTGGGTTTTTGTCTGGCCAATTTCATCATTCTTCATGCCAGCTGGTTGCAGGAACGTTTTATAATCGTTTACTATCCCCTGATTCTGTTCGTTGTTCTTGCCGGAATTTATTATCTGTTGCAGTCAAACAGGCATGCGCATTTTCTGTATGTTGCAGCTGTCGCGATACTGTTTCTCGGAAGTTTCAAACAGACGCTGGCCAAAACGGGAGCCAATTCGACAGCCCTGAAAATGTACATGTCCGGAAATACTTTGTACGGACTTACTCCCGACTGGATAAATTACATAAATGCGTCGAAACGTGCGGCAAAGGAAGTTCCCGCATCCGTAAACATTGCGTCGCGAAAACCAAGCACTTCCACAATATACGGCAACAGACCGTTTTTCGGTATATACTCTGTACCAAGTGTTCCCAAAGATACTCTGAATACATGGAAGCCCGATTCCGGCAAAACAGTTATCGTTGCGGATTTGAGTTCAAAGAACATCCCCGGAATATCCAAATATCTGACATTTGTCGCTCAGGGCGAGGCGGAAATCAACGGCGTAAAATCTGAAACCGCAGGAATTTACGAAATAAATTCAACCGACACTCTGGCAATAAAAGCTTTGACAACCGACAGAAATATAGTATCTACTCCGGATTACGGACAGTATAGGGAAAGTTTCCTTAAAGTTTCAAACAACCTGCTGTATTCGCCGGAAACGATGCTTAACAGTCTGAAAAGCGTCAATGTTCGATATATGATTTTAGCAAGTTTAAGGGTAAATGCAGCTGCAAATACGGGAAATATAATCAACACTTTGCACCGGTACCTGTATATCCTGCAACTGAAATATCCGGATATTGCCGTCACAAAATTTTCCACAGGAAATGCGGAACCGGCCTCTTTAATCGAACTTAAATACTGAATTA
>JAISPE010000260.1 GCA_031275145.1 Prevotellaceae bacterium
TGAAAAGAATAAAGATATATACGGCGGAGAGGAAAAGCAATGGCTATATGGTCATGTGCTGCTGTTTCTGTTTTGCCGGAATATGTTTCTGTTATAGTTAATGTTAATACTGATAATAACGAAGAAAATCCGGCAAAACAGGCCGGATTTTCTGTTTTAATAATAATTGTTAAAAAGTAAAAAGTATGAGTAAAAAAATTTATCGTTTTGAGACCCTGCAAGTACATGCAGGACAGACCCCGGACCCGGTAACCAATTCACGGGCCGTGCCGATTTATCAAACTTCGTCCTACGTTTTCGAGGACGCAAAAGACGGGGCAGACCGTTTCGCCCTGAGAAAATTCGGCAATATTTATACCCGCCTGACAAACTCTACGACGGCAGTATTCGAAGACCGGATTGCAGCTCTGGAAGGCGGAGCTGCTGCCGTAGCCACCTCTTCGGGACAAGCCGCTCAATTTCTCGCAATCAACAATCTTGCGGGAGTAGGAGACAATATTGTCAGCACATCTTATTTGTATGGCGGGACTTACAACCAGTTCAAAGTTTCATTTCGCCGGCTCGGGATTGAAGTCCGTTTCGCAAATGGCGACAGTGTGGACAGTATCGCTTCGCTGATAGATTCCCGTACAAAGGCGATTTATCTTGAAACAATCGGCAATCCCGAATTTAATGTTCCCGATTTTGAGCCTGTCGTGGCTCTTGCCCGCAAACACGATATTGCTGTGGTTACGGATAATACATTCGGAGCAGGAGGGTATCTTTTCCGGCCTCTGGACTGGGGTGTGAACGTCGTAACACATTCGGCGACAAAATGGATCGGCGGACACGGGACAAGCATCGGGGGAATTGTTGTCGACGGAGGCAATTTTAACTGGAACAACGGGAAATATCCTGCGCTCAGCGAGCCTACCGACAGTTATCACGGATTAAACTTCTGGGAAGTTTTCGGCGCCGGTTCTCCGTTTGGAAATATCGCTTTCGCAATTCGTACCCGTGCCGAAGGGTTACGCGACCTGGGTCCGTGTATCAGTCCTTTCAACTCGTTTCTGTTGCTGCAAGGTCTTGAAACATTGTCATTAAGAGTACAGCGCAGCGTTGATAACGCGCTGGAACTGTCTCAATGGCTCGAAAAGCATCCGAAAGTCGAAAGCGTAAATTATGCCGGTCTGGAAAGCAGTCCGCATCACAAACTTGCAAAAAAATATTTGCGCAACGGCTTTGGCGGTGTACTGTCGTTCAGGATAAAAGGAACATCGGAACAGGCTCAGGGGATAATCAGTCATCTGGAATTAATCAGTCATCTGGCAAATGTCGGCGATGCGAAAACGCTGATTATTCATTCCGCGTCTACTACGCACTCTCAACTCACAGAGGCGGAACTTGTTTCGGCAGGCGTGTATCCCAATCAGCTCCGCGTATCTTTGGGGATAGAAAACATAGAAGATATAAAAGACGATCTGGATAACGCTTTGAAGACATTATAGAAATATCCCCTTTCTATACATTAACATTCACATACAGCTGGATAACCTTTTTCAGCTGTATGTTGTTTTTCAGGGATATGCCTGGAGAATCCGAACATTTATAATGACTCTTCCTGCCACGAGCCCATTAACAGTTCTTTCGCCGCGGAATAATCTTTCTCCATTACATACAGTTTTATACTGCTGTTGTCAGAGAAAAAAGTTCCAAACACAGTGGTCTCCGTCGACAAAAAGCACTCTATATTGTTTGCTTCGAGTAATCCCTTTATTATCTTTGCTTGAGGCATACTGTGTAGTACCATCAAGACAACTGTTCTACTACTATCCATGAGACTTAACATTAATAAATCTGTTCAAAGATAATATTTATTTTATTATATCAACGAATTAAAGGAAAAATTATAAATATTCATTTTTTTTGTTCAATTAATCAGATTATTACAGTTTGATTTTATTTTTTTGTAACCACCGACCGGTCTGTTCTTTTTTGAGGGAAACGACAAAAAAACGGTTCTGCGGGGAATTGTGGAATATCAAACCAGGCCGGCACTGCCTCGAAACGCAACAATTTTTCTCAAAAAAAACGTCACTAAAGGTATATTTTTCAGTTACGTTTAAGATATGCAGCCACTTTCCGGCCATCAGGTAAAACCTCTCCTCCGCCATTCAAAATAAATTCTTTAAAAACTTTCAAAAAATCTAATTTTTTTATACTTCCGGGAGGAACGATAATTGAACTCAAAGGATGCTTAAAGTAGTATGATCCCAAATAGGGCTTTTTTACATATTCCGACGAATCTCCTCTGGCAAATTCTGCATCTATACACTTCGAATATATTTCTTTTTCGAGTTTGATATTCCGAATTAAATCTCTATATTCTTTGAATGCTTCTTCCGGCGTACTGTTTAACAGTTCTTCGGAATCTGTACCGGATATTGAGTCGCATCTTCTTATAGAATACGGCAGATAGGCTCTGATTCTGTCAAAAGCCCTGTTCAAAAAAGAACTGTCTGCAAATCTGCCACTTTTTTCACTTTCTTCATATATACACTGAATTAGTTCATATTTTATTTTAAGACAGTATACTTTGAATATGTCTTCCAAATTCGAACTGCAATCCGTTTCCATTTCTTCCATTTCTGACTGCGAATAAGTAAAAGCAACGGGAAGAAAAGACAGAGAAAATACAAATATTATTTTTCTCATCATTATTTTAGTGTTAAAAAATCTGTGTTATCAGTTATCACACTGTTTTAATTTATACAGTTAGAACTCTAAATAACGCGGTCAAAGTTAGTGCATTTTTTTGAAAGCCCTGCAATTTTTCTCAAAATATCTTTTAGCCGTCTGTTTATAGGCAAACTGTTGTTTCTGAAAAATATTTTAACTGAATTGAAAAAAATCATGTACAGTCGTAAATGTCCGGTCGTTTGTTTTTATACATGACATGATACGGTCAGTTTATTTCGGAATGATCCTGCATCGCAGTTGCAATGACGGCCCGGAAAAAATACGCTTTGCGGGAAACATTTTTGAGTATTCCAGAAATTTCACATCAAGTTTATAAAAATATTGTAATTTTGCATTCGTTTTTAAATTAAAAGATATATTTGAATGAGGTTTATAAGTTTAATTTCAGTGTTCTTAATATCAATAACATCTGTTGTTGCCGGCGAGATTCCGGCGGACACTTTGTGGAACAGAGCCAACGACCTCTATTCCACTGGTAACTATCAAGAAGCGGCACAGCTGTACGAGCAGATTTTAAACGAAAATGGAGAATCTGCCGAAATATACTTTAATCTCGGGAATGCCTGTTTTAAACAGAATCTGTTGGGAGCGGCGCATCTGAACTACGAAAGAGCGCGGCGTCTTGATCCGACGAATCCCGATATACTGCACAATCTGGATTTTGTGAAAGCCATGCAGACTGACAAAATCGACAAAGTGCAGGATGTCTTCATAACAACATGGTTAGACAGTGTGACAAACGCATTTTCGGGAAACACATGGTCGGCAGTGTTTTTCGCGCTGATAATATTGTCGCTGCTGCTGCTGTCCTTCTTTATTTTTTCGCAGACGTCCAGAATAAGGAAATTATCCTTTACGGGATTCTGTTTATTCATACTGTTAAGCGCCACGTCGTTCTATCTCGGATACCGGCAACGGAGCCAGACATTGAACCGTTCGGAAGCTGTTATATATTCATCTGAAGTTGTGGTTAAAAGCGCGCCGAATAATTCGGGGTCCGATTTGTTTATCATTCATGAAGGCTTGAAAGTTAAGATAATAGATAAACAGGGGAATTATTACAGAATAATTCTTGACGACGGTAAAAGTCAGGGCTGGATTCCGAGAGAAAGCGCTGAAATTATATAAAAAAAATGAAATCGTTATATGTATGATTCTTTCGATCCGATAGTTGGACGGCTTATGGGAATGAGATACAAGTCCCATCCCTGGCATGGAATAAGTTATGGCAAAGACGCTCCAAAGGTAGTTACATGTTTTATCGAAATCGTACCTACCGATACGGTTAAATACGAAGTAGATAAAATCAGCGGCTATCTCCGTATAGACCGTCCTCAGAAGTATTCCAATGTTATCCCCGCTCTCTACGGCTTTATTCCGCAAACATATTGTGGAGAGCTGGTTGCAAAAATGAGCAGGGAGGCTCTCCAGCGGTTTGACATCAACGGCGACGAAGATCCCGTCGATATATGCGTTTTGACGGAAAAAGTTATCAGCCACGGAGACATACTGGTTAAAGCGCGTCCGATAGGCGGATTCAGGCTTATAGACGGCAATCAGGCTGACGACAAGCTGATTGCTGTTATGGACAACGACGCCGTTTATGGCGATTACAATGATATTTCGGACATTCCGAGTTATGTACTCGAACGTTTAAAGCATTATTTCATAACGTATAAGGACATTCCCGGAGTAGTCAAACCCAAGTGCGAACTCGTGTCGGCTTACGGAATGGCGGAAGCTCACGAAATAATCGAACGGTCGATACAGGATTACAGAAACCGTTTCAGTCTCGAAGGAGTCTTAACACCGGGAATATAAATAAGATATAAAATATAGTATTAATGATAAAAATAAAAAAGTGATGGAAAATCAAACAGGAATAAACATCGAACTCACAGAAGAAACAGCGCAGGGAATCTACTCGAATCTGGCGATAATAGCACATTCTTCATCGGAATTTGTGGTGGATTTTGTCCGGATAATGCCGGGAATACCGAAAGCGAAAGTCCAAAGCAGGATTATCCTGACGCCCGAACATGCAAAAAGACTGCTGTTAGCTTTGCAGGACAATATCTTAAAGTATGAATCCATTCATGGAACGATAAAAGTTGACGACAAGCAGGGCGCTATGATGCCCATGAGTTTCGGCGGGTCTAACAGACAGGCCTGACCGTCAAAATGTCAAAACGTTAATGTTAATGAAATTCAGATTAATTATTAAATAAGTATTATGACTAAACCCTTAAAAATAGTTGTTTTAGCAAAACAGGTTCCCGATACGCGCAATGTCGGCAAGGATGCCATGACGGCCGAAGGAACGGTTAACCGCGCCGCTTTGCCCGCAATCTTCAATCCCGAAGACCTGCACGCACTTGAGCTGGCGCTGAGATTGAAAGACAGTAACCCGGGAACAACGGTGAATTTACTCACAATGGGGCCGGGACGGGCTGCCGATATTATCCGCGAAGGACTGTTCCGTGGCGCCGACGGAGGCATTCTTCTGACCGACAGAAAATTTGCAGGCGCCGATACACTTGCTACTTCGTATGCGCTTTCGTGCGCTGTCAGAAAATTAAATCCGGACCTGATAGTCGCAGGACGTCAGGCAATCGACGGAGATACGGCACAGGTCGGTCCACAGGTCGCCGAAAAGCTCGATTTGCCGCAGATAACTTATGTCGAAGAAGTTCTTTCGTACGGCAATGGCGAAATAACAGTCCTGCGCCGTCTGGAACACGGAGTGGAAACTGTCAGAGGTAAACTGCCTTTACTGCTGACTGTTAATGCATCTGCGCCCTCGTGCCGTCCGCGAAATGCGAAATATCTGATGAAATATAAACATGCAAAGACTGTCAGCGAATTGCAGACGCAGAACGCCGATTATACGGAGTTTCACCGGTTGAGGTCCTATCTGAACATTCCCGAATGGGGAGTATCGGATATCGACGGCGAAGAAGAACAGTTCGGACTGAAAGGTTCTCCGACAAAGGTGAAAAAGGTTGAAAACGTAGTCTTTCAGGTAAAAGAATCGAAAAAACTCAGCGATGCTGACGCTGATGTCGAATCTTTGATGAAAGAGCTTATCGCCAATCATACAATAGGATAATTAACCCGTTAAAATGTATTTATATGATACCGAAACATGAAGATTTCAGAATTTTGTTTGAAGGAAAACCGGAAGAGTTTCTCAAGCTTTACAAA
The DNA here is from genome assembly GCA_031275145.1 of Prevotellaceae bacterium. Lineage (GTDB taxonomy): Bacteria > Bacteroidota > Bacteroidia > Bacteroidales > UBA932 > JAIRLF01. Next base: position 5,944 of record JAISPE010000260.1, read on the forward strand.
GAAGAAATTGAGGAAATCATGTCGCCCGACGAAGATGATGAAGATCCCGAAGATATTGAGGATTACGCTTCTATCGAAGAAGCAAGTGCAGAGGAAATCTTTGAACTGCTTTTTACAATACCGACGATCCCTGACGACGATTACTGCGAACTGATAAACGTTCTTGCCGACGAATATCTTCCCTGCGATGTCGATGCCGATTATGAAGATGACAAAATAGTTGTTTATATCGATGAAAACAGGCATGTCATAGATTCGAAGGATGGCCGTTCTGTCATTCGGAAATTTGACGAAATAATCAGGCCCGATTTTGAAACAAGGGTGATGAATCCGGATACAGGGGAAGACAGTCTTTACCCTTTGATAATACTGAAAAGCGATGACTGGAAATATGTTGAAGACAGATATGGAACAAAAGTCGCCGAATATTTTGAAAAATTGACATGAATAATAAATTGTGATAATGAATAATATTTTTGTATACTGCGAAACGGAAAAAGGCAAAATTGCCGATGTGAGTCTCGAACTGCTCACAAAAGGGCGCGAACTTGCAAAACGGCTGAACTGCAAACTCGAAGCCATAGTAATCGGACACCGTCTGTCCGGTATCGAAAAGGAACTGTACGGATACGGTGCGGATATTGTGCATCTTGCCGACGACGCCCGTTTAGAGCCTTACAGTACTCTGCCGCATACGTCAATAGTCACGGGACTGTTTAGGGAAGAGAAACCGCAGATAGCCCTGTTCGGCGCTTCCTCGCTCGGTCGCGACCTTGCTCCGCGCGTCTCTTCCGCCCTGAAAAGCGGTCTCACAGCCGACTGTACAAGTCTCGAAATAGGCGACCACAGGGATACTAAGGGTAACGAATATAAAGACTTGCTGCTCCAGATACGCCCCGCTTTCGGAGGAAATATCATTGCGACAATCATAAACCCCGATCATCGCCCGCAAATGGCAACGGTACGCGAGGGCGTGATGCGCAAGGAAAAACTTGCAGAAGCCAAAACCGGCGAAGTGAACGTGCTGGATGTGAATAAATATGTCAGAGATGAGGATTTTGTCATCTCGATAATCGACAGGCATCTCGAAGAACGTAAAATCGACATTAAAAGCGCTCCGATCATTGTTTCGGGCGGATATGGCGTCGGCTCGCGGGAGAATTTCGACTTGCTGTTTGAACTTGCTTCCGTTCTTGGCGGCGAAGTCGGCGCTTCACGTGCCGCAGTAGACGCCGGTTATGCCGACCACGCCCGTCAGGTAGGACAGACGGGAGTCACCGTACGGCCAAAACTGTATATCGCCTGCGGAATATCGGGTCAGGTGCAGCACACTGCCGGCATGCAGGAGTCTGCAATGATTATCTCGATCAATAACGATTCTAATGCTCCGATAAATCAGATAGCGGATTATTCTATCGTCGGCGACCTGTCGACCGTAATCCCCAAAATGATTAAATATTACAGGGCAAACTCAAAATAGTGTGTAAAAAATAGCCATGATACAACACACTGGGAAACGCGGCGAACAGCCGCGTTTCTGCTGTGATACAGTATAGACCGGAACAGGTCCGAAAGACTTGATTACTGCATCTGACCTGCCGAAAACTCTTGCGAGAGTTCCCGAAAACTCTTGCGAAAGTTCCCGGAAATCCTGCGAGAGTTCCCGGGAGCTTTTCAGTTTTTTTCGGGAAAAATTCAGCTACTAATCCACTTTTGTTAAAGATTGACAAAGAGAGAAAACGGGCAAATGCCGGTTTTCGAGTTATGTTTTCGGATATTGAGAGATGAAAAAATAAATCAATAAGATATAACGGTTAAAAAAACCTCATTTTTACCTAATTCAAAATGTTAATCATAAACCCTGAATCAGGTTCAGGGACAGAAATCAGCGGTTCAGACAGTGATCTCCCGACATGACTGACATACCGGTATCGGAAGATTTCCAACACTTTAAATAAAGAGCGGGTTAGACCGACATGTCATCCCTACGGGATTTTTGATCGCTATCGTTTTGTTTGCTACCGACATATCATCCTTACGGGATTTTTTGGCTGCGCACGACAAGTCCCGCAGGGACGACACTTTATTAACCGTCTGCTTTAGCTTACGGCATGGACGGCATGGAGCTGTTTAATGGGATACTCATTAAATCGACGGCATCCGGTTCGGTTTAATGGGGTAATGAGGTTGGCGTGTGTTTCATCGTACTGCTACTGAGATTGTTCTGTTATTTTAAATTAGGTGGAAATGAGGTTTGGGAAGGGCAAAAAAATTGCCCTTATAACGGTTATTCGCAATGACGAAGAGTCGGAAAACAGTTTTCTGCAAAAAAAACTCACAATTCTCAGCCGTTTGATGTATAACAAATGGATTACCGGAATAACAGGAGAACATTATGCCGGATTATTCAAAGATTTTATGAACCAACTCCCGTCATTAAAAAAAAATCCGTACATTTGTAACTAAATTAAGAAATAAACGTCTTAGTAGATGTGAATGGAAAAGTAATTTAAGTAAAGAAAGTAAATGATAAAATTAGAGCGGATTAACAAATCATATTACAACGGGGCGCCGCTCCATGTACTGAAAGGCGTCGATCTTGCAATCGGAAAGGGGGAGATGGTATCGGTCATGGGGGCGTCCGGATCGGGGAAGTCCACTCTGCTGAATATACTGGGAATACTCGATACATACGACAGCGGAGACTATTATCTCAACAACACTCTGATACGGAATCTGAGCGAATCGAAAGCCGCCGAACTGAGAAACAAACTGATCGGTTTTATTTTCCAGTCCTTTAATCTGATTAATTTCAAGAATGCCATGGAAAACGTGGCTCTGCCGCTGTACTATCAGGGTGTGAGCCGCAGGAAACGGAACAGCATAGCAATGGGCTATCTTGACCGCATGGGACTGAAAGACTGGGCAGACCACCTGCCGAGCGAAATGTCGGGAGGACAGAAACAGCGTGTCGCCATTGCCCGCGCCCTGATTACAAAACCCGGAGTGATTCTCGCCGACGAGCCTACCGGAGCGCTGGACAGCAAAACTTCGGAAGAAGTGATACAGATCCTCAGGGAAGTGAACAGCGAAGGGATGACCATGATAATCGTAACGCACGAGCACAGTGTAGCCGCAGCCACTGACAAAATCATCCATATCAGGGATGGAATGATAGAATCAATCACAAATAACTCGCCCGGCAATGTTTGATTTGGACAACTGGATCGAAATATTCAGCGTCATGCGCAAGAACAAGCTGCGTACGTTCCTCACAGGCTTTTCCGTTTCGTGGGGGATACTGATGTTCTGCATACTGCTCGCCTCGGGCAACGGAGTAAAAAACGGGGTGATGTCAAACTTCGAAAGCCGCGCCATCAACAGCGTTGTGTTTTGGGGACGGCGGACGTCAAAACCTTACGGGGGACTGCCCGAAGGCAGACGCATAATATTAGACAGCAGGGATATCGATCTCGTCAACCGGATTCCCGAAGCGGTCGATGTTTCGGGGACGATAGGACTTTCCAGCATCCTGGCAAATAACGGGACATACAACACGACCTGCAATCTGTACGGCGTCGGCGTTGACCACGTCAAAATCGACGCTATAAAAGTTACCGGCGGACGCTTTATCAACGACATGGATATGCGCGAACACCGTAAAGTCGCCGTTATCAACCACCTGCTCAGCGAAGCGCTCTTTCCGAAAGGCGACCCTGTCGGACAGCGATTCATCGCCGACAGTCTGGCATACACCGTCGTCGGCGTCTGGAAATCGACCGACATGAGCAACGAACAGTGCGCCTTTATCCCATTCTCCACCGCGCAACTGCTCTACAACAAAGGATGGGGTATCGACGAAATTTCCCTCACCCTCAAAGATATCGACAGTAAAGAAAGCAGCGATGCCTTTGAAGAACGGATGCGGCAGCGGCTCGCCCGTCTCCACATTTTCGACCCCTCCGACAGCCGCTCTATCGGCATCTGGAACCGTTTCGACAACTATCTCGAAACGATGGGTATATTCAACGGGATTTCGCTGTTCGTCTGGATTATAGGCATCGGTACGCTTGTCGCGGGAATAATCAGTATCAGCAATATCATGCTGATAACCGTCCGCGAACGTACGCGGGAGTTCGGAATACGTAAAGCCTTAGGCGCCAAACCTTCATCAATACTTGGAAGCATACTGATGGAATCGGCTTTAATCACTTCCGT
>JAISPE010000292.1 GCA_031275145.1 Prevotellaceae bacterium
CGGCAAATGTGTTGTCGCCGTATTTCGCTTCTATGCTCATCAGGTCTTCGTCTTTCGGAATAGTGTAATGTATCCGTATCCCGCCGTTCAATGCTTTAGCTCTCAAATTAGTCGGCGGAGCCGGCGGAACACTGTCTTCCATGCTCATCTTGAACCGCTCGCCTTCTTCGCAGGCGACGAAAAGCAATATCATGGAAGCACATAACCATAAATATTTTTTTATATTCATATCTTTTAATTTTTTAATCATAAAATCATAAATTAATCTAAATCATAAATCCAAAATCATAAATCCAAAATCATAAATCTAAAATCGTAAATCTAAAATCGTAAATCTAAAATCATAAATCCAAAATCATAAATCCAAAATCATAAATCCAAAATCATAAATCCAAAATCATAAATCCAAAATCATAAATCATAAATCTAAAATCATAAATCTAAAATCGTAAATCTAAAATCGTAAATCTAAAATCTAAAATCGTAAATCTAAAATCGTAAATCTAAAATCGTAAATCTAAAATCATAAATCTAAAATCGTAAATCCCCTTTACCATCCCGGATTCTGTATCAGGTTCGAGTTGATATTCCGTTCTTTCAGATCTATGGGCCATAGATAGTTTGTAGGAGTAAATCTCCTGTACTGTTTTGATTCGATGGTATAGAAAGTCTGGGCAGTTGTTCCTCTGTCGTTCCATCCTATAACCGGTTTCGAAAATTCCGATACAGCCCGTTTATAACCAACCATATCCCAGTAACGGCTTCCTTCGAACGCCAGTTCTATACCTCTTTCCTGCAGGATAATATCACGCAAACCCAGCTGGTCTTTGTGTTTATCGACTGTTCGGGCAAGATCCGGGTTCGACCACACTTCTTCAACGTCCGGAATACCTGCTCTGCGGCGTACAACATTCAGCGCGTCGTAAACCTCCTGCGAGGGTCCCGAATATTCGTTCAGCGCTTCCGCTTTCATCAGATACAGGTCTGCCATGCGAATAATCGGATATGGAAAATACGTAGTACGGAACGCCCATCCGCCGCTTGTCTGCGGATGTACAAGTTTTTGAACGCCTATACCTGTGATATAGAAACATTCGTCGGCACGCTGTCCCAGTCCCCGTCCGCAGTCCTGTCCGTAAAACATGATTGAGTTGATGCGGTATCGCTGCGCTCTGAAATAGCTTCCTGCTACGGCCAAACTTGTGTAGAACCGGAGTTCGCGGTTCAGATGCAGTTTCACGGTCTGCGTTCCCGGTTGCATGATGCCGGCAATATCTGCGTATTCGGGGTCTTCGATGCCTGGAGTTGTAACGATTTCGTACTTGTGATCTATGTCGAAAGTCTTGTCTTCATCTATCGGCAACCCGTTTTCGGTATAAAACCGTTCTTCCATTCTGTAGCTTGCCGCCAGCCAGTTGCCCGAACCGAAGACGTTGCCTTTGGCTTCAAATTCGCCTTCGCCCGAATAAATCGGTTTGGGAGGCACTTTGGGAGTAGAAGCAGTCTGAATATCAAGCCAGCGTTCATAATTGTCGTAGTACGTAAACTGTTCCATGTTCGAATAACCCCAGATTATTTCGTTATTCCAGGGATCGACAGGCGCATAACGGATATCGTACAGCGTTTGCATCCTTTCGGGCGCAATTTTCACATCTGCCGTATCGCCGTTCATAGGCAGCTTTGTAAGCGGATAGGTATAGATACCGTGTCCGTTAGCGGTACATGTCGAAATAGCCTCGTTTATAGCAGTGATTGCATCCTGCCATTTTTCTTTTTTCTCTTCCTGAGGGAAGAAATGCTGCCCGTCGGCGTCATAGAAATCGCCGAAAATATCTCTGTTGCCGTTGAAGAAAGGACGCGCCCGGGTCAACATTACTCTCGCCTTGATAGCCGTTGCTATCGACTTGTTTACCTGTCCCAGGTCGCTCTCCGAAGTTGTTCCCCGCAAATCCGGAATCGCTTCGTTAAGCAGATTGATGATGAAGTCGAAACATTCGTCAATCTTTTTTCTTTTCGGAAACATCAGCTCTTCGTTGGTTTCTTCGGGCGAAATCACATTGTCGGATAATACAATCGGACCGTAGTGCTGTAGCAGCAGAAAATGATAGTATGCTTTCAGACATTTCACCTGCGCCGTCCAGTCTTTCATTGTCGTTTCGTCAAGATCTGCGACATTTTCGATGTTGGCGAGGAAAATATTTGCCTGATTTATCCCCTGATACAGGGATTTGACTCCTCCTGTTCCCGACCAGTAACCCAGAACGGGTTCTCCCGTAACCTGCAAGTTACGCATAATGCGGATAGCGCGAAGTTTATCCTCCTTGTCATCATAATTCAGTGCGCTGCTGCCTATGTATTCGTCGCCCAGCATCCACGGAGTTGTATGAGTTGCATCGTAATGCGGGAGGTAACTGTATGCATTGGCCAAAGCCTGAATTGCATCTTTCTTGGTAGAGAAAATGTCTTCTACCGTCATCACATTGTCGGGTACTACATCAAGCCAGTCCGCACACGAGGTGCAAAAAAATAACCCGACCGCTAAAAATACTGTTTTAAATATATTATTCATAATAATATCGTATTAAATTGTTAAAATGATACTTGAATACCGACATTGAAACGTCTTTGAATGGGATATCCCAGACCGTTGTCGCCCATTTCGGGATCCCAAAGCTTGAAGGGACTGATGATAAACAGGTTCTCGCCGCTGAGATATGCTCTCAGGTTTTTAATCCTTATTTTCTCCAATTCTCCGAAACTGTATCCAAGTTCCAGCTGTTTTAGACGGATGAAACTGCCGTCGCGCATCCACCACGAGGAAGCCTGAGTGTTGTTTGTTATGGGGTCTGTCGATAAGCGTGGCCAGAACGAATGTACGTCGGGATCTGTTTCCGTCCAGTAATCGTTACCCACAATCGACAGGGCGTTACGCCTTACGACGAAGGGAGCTATCTTTTCCGGCGCAATATAGAACGAAACACGTGCGTTTCCACTGAAAAAGAACGAAAAATCCAGGTTTTTGTATCCTGTGGACATACCGAATCCGTACTGAATTTCCGGAACTCTCGGAAGTCCCATGTAAACCATGTCGTTTGAGTTCACTACTCCGTCGCCGTTGACGTCGGTATATTTAATGTCGCCGGCTCCGTAGTTTCCGAAATCCTGTCGGGGAACGTTGGCTATTTCCGTGTCGTCAACAAACAGGCGCTCGGCTATCAGTCCTTTTTGCAGATTGATGTTACGCCCTACCTGCGACATATAGGAGTATGCATATCGCGGTTCGTCCAGTTCCAGATACTTGTTCACCGAATAAGTGAAGTTTACACGTCCTGTAATCCAGAAATCCTTGTTGAACGAATGTTGAACGTCCAATGAAGCGTCGATACCGTGCGATTCGGCTTTACCGACATTGCCGCTCACGGCAGCCATCAGACCGGCAGTCGCAGCATAGTTTTGCCGCACCATATAGATATTGTCCCTGACATTTCTGAAATATTCAATCTGGAAGTTAAAGTCCTTAAACAGTCCCAGCTCGAAGGCGTAATTGTAGATATCCGAAGTTTCCCATGTAATATAGGGGTTGGCATAACGGTTAACGTTATACCCTACATATGAGGTTGTATAGGTTTCGCCCCAGCGATAACCGCTGGATAGAAACTCTTCGTCCGAATAATTGCCATAAGTCACGTCCGAAAGAAACCAGAACCGTCCTCCGCGCCCGGCAATGGCGTCGTTACCTACCTTGCCGTAGGTGAATCTCAGTTTCAGGTTGCTGACGACTTTGTTCAAAGGTTCCATAAATGATTCGTTCGACACCGTCCATGCAAGACCGATCGAAGGGAAAAACCCGAAACGGTTTTTGCCGGTGAATTTTTCGGAACCGTTGTAACCGAACGAAACTTCGGCTCGGTAGCGGCTGTCGTAATCGTACGAAAACCTGCCCGACAGGCCGACATTGCGTTCGGGAAGCGATTCGTAAATAGTAGCATACGTACCGTTACCGATTGACAAAGTGACGCCCGAATCGGTAGAGTTGTCGGTAGTCAGCAGTATTTCTTCGGCTCTGCCTACGAGCATTGCGCTTAATGTGTGTTTGCTGAAAGTCCTGTCCCAGTTCAGCCTGCCTTCGTAGTAATAGTGCGCTGTGGACTGATGTTCCGTAACTACATTGGACATTAGCGGACTTCCCCAGTCTTCGTTCAGAAGGAGCAGCTTGTATTCTTTCGATACCTGATTGTACGATTCGATGTCGTAATAATAAGGCGTATAACCTCTCGACTGTTTATAGTTGCTCCATGTGTTGACCGAAAACTTCGCCTGAGCTTTCAACCCTTTCACAAGGAAATCAAAATCCTGCATCAGGGTAGCCATAACCGTCACATTGCTTTCGTCTTTCGACGAATAACCCGAAACCATCTCGGCGTACGGATTGCCTTTCAATCCGCCATCGATAAATGTATTGCCGAACAGTATATGGGTCGTGTGCAGATTGGCTGCGTCAGGTTCATATACAGCCGGAAAATCAACAGGATTGGAATTCATCACCGAGCCGAATATGTCGTTGGCGGAACTGTACGGTCCTGCATATTTCTCGTAACGGGCCTGCAAACGGGTATCTAGAGTGGTGGACGACGAGAGCTTGAATATGACATTGTTACGCAAATGGAAGCGGTTAATGTCGATATTGTTGCTGAAATTGTTTCGTTTGTCCACTTTCAACAGACCGGTCTCCTTGTCGTATCCACCGGCGACGTAATACGTTGCCACTTTGCCGCCTCCCGACACGTTCAGGTTGGCTTTCGTATTGACGGTTGCATTGTTGAACAGAGTTTTATACCAGTCCACATTGGGATAAATCATCGGATTTTCGTTATTTATGGTCGACTGGATTTTCTGTTCGTCATAATAAATTCCCATAAGCGGATTGCGTGTGATGCGGGCTTCGTTATACATTCGCATGTAAGTGACTGCATCAACATAATCGTGCGTCATGCTTGGCGTTGCTACGTGCGTATCAACGCGCGCATTGATTCTTACAGCGCCTTCGACTCCCGTCTTCGTATTGACCATGATGATACCGTTAGCGCCTCTTGCCCCGTAAACCGATGTGGCGGAAGCGTCTTTCAATACCGAAAAACTTTCCACGTCGTCGGGCTGAATACGCGCCAAATCGTCGTTGGAAGCTTCGAATCCGTCAATCAGAATCAGAGGGTCGATTTTGCCTGCACCAAAAGTGGTAACTCCACGCACAAAGAACTGTGCATTGTCGGCGCCCGGCTCGCCGGACGTCTGATACGAAATGATTCCGGGAATCCTGCCCGCAAAAGCGCTGGTAAGGTTCGATGCCGGAACTTTCAGCTGGGACACATTCACTGTTTCGACAGAAGCAATCACGGTGGATTTCTTCTGTGTTCCGAATGCTACGACAGTGACGTCGTCCAGTGTCTGCGCTTCTTCTATCATGATGATAACTTTCGTAGCGTTTTCCGCCGAAGCTTTTAGCTCCTGCGTAACATACCCTACGATTTTAAATTCGAGCACGCTGCCTGCCGGAACGTTTGATATAGTGTAATCACCTTCGTCGTTGGTTGCTACACCCATATTGGTTCCTTTTATCATCACAGCCGCTCCCGGCAACGGATTGCCGTCCGAATCGATAACTTTTCCCTTGAATGTGAGATTTTGTGCATTTAAACTTACACTCAGGAAAAACAGCGGAAACAAAAGATAGAAAACAATTGTCCGCCTCTTTTTTAGTTTCTTAATTTTATACATAAGACTTCATATTTTTAAATTACAACTTAAATTAAATTTGAATGTCAAGAATTTCAATCTATTTTATTATTTTTTATACAGATTCTTGACTTTCGGTTAAAAATTTATTTTCAAATCACTTTCTGCCCCCTGGCAAAAGTGGTGTCCAACACTGTCAGTAAAAACTGCAGTTCAATGTTTGTGTTAATTATTCAACTGTCATGATGAGTCTATAGCCTTCTTCATAGCTTTTGGTTTTAAATGTTTAATACTCCGTTTTACTTTATATTTACATGATATAAATTCATAAGAAAGCATGAGGGAAACGGGAAACGCTCCCGCAACCGGATATGTCGCAGATAACAATCCGGTACCGGTATGTGAACAGGATTTTGCTCCCTCGAAAAAGACGTGTTTTTGACGTCTATAACATGTATAGCTGTTTTTTCTCTTCTCTCTGCAATAACTGCGGACTTCTTCTCTGTTTCTGCAACAATATGCAGTAACATTCTCCGCCAGCCCGTTGCCTGTCGAACTTCCTTCTTTGCTGCAAATAGTATTGTGCAGCTTTCTTTCTCTCTCTCTCTGCAATAATGCGGACTTCTTCTCTGCTCCTGCAATAATAATATGCAATAGTATTGCCCGCCCGATCGTTGCCGGGCGAACTTCCCTCTTTGCCGCAAATAATTGTCTCTCTCTCTCTCTCTCTCTCTCTCTCTCTCTCTCTCTCTCTCTCTCTCTCTCTCTACAATAATCATGCCAGACCAGGTAATTGCCTGGTTCATTGGGATTTTATTTCCAAAATCACTGAATACGCGATGAGAGTTCCAAAAGTTCATAAATACATTCTTTAAAAAAAACTTTAATAAACCGGCGCAAAGTTATGATATTTTTTGAAAGATTAAACAAAACATTAAAAAAAATTGTTGAAACACGAATAATTATTATTGTTCATTCAGAGATCGTATATTGAAATACAATTATTTAATCAAAGATATTTTTTTTATAACGTATGAATAATTATTTATCCACAAATTACGTTATACGTCTTTTTTGATTGAAATTTTAGTTAAACGCAGTCAATTTTTCAGGATTATACTATGCGCCCATGCCGCTCCGCCCGTCCCATGGCGACGACAACTGTAGGGGCAAAAAATTTTTTGCCCCCTCGAAGATTCTTGCCCTTCGAAGATTCTTGCCCTTCGAAGATTCTTGCCCTTCCAAAACCTCATTTCCACCTAATTCAAAATAACAGAACAACCTCAGTAGCACATGTAACATACACACACCAACCTCATTACTTCATTAAACCGAACCGGATGCCGTCGATTTAATGGGGTAATGAGTACCCCATTAACCGGGTTAATTCAAAAAAATAAATAACTGTTCCCGATCGCCGACCCATGCCGCCCCTGCCGCCCTTGCCGTAAGCTAAAGCATACGGTTAATAAAGTGTCGTCCCTGCGGGACTTGTCGTGCGAGGCCAAAAAATCCCGTAGGGATGATAT
>JAISPE010000295.1 GCA_031275145.1 Prevotellaceae bacterium
TCTGCAAGTTCGATATTCAGAGCCAGAGTCTGTCCTGCGACATAGTCCTTAAAGTCGGCCAAAGCCGCTTCGACATCGGGATTTTGTTCGATTGTAACGTATATTTTGTCGGTAACGTCAAAATTCAAATCCTTCCTTATGTTCTGAATCCGGTTTACCAGCTCGCGTGCAGTACCTTCGCAACGAAGTTCTTCCGTAATATTGACGTCTAAGGCGACAGTCAGCGAGCCTTCGGAAGCAACTAACTGTCCCGGAATATCCTCTAACAGAATTTCGACGTCGGAGACAGACAGTTCCGCTTCGCCCGACTGCAAATGAAGCGTGTATTTCCCTTCGCGCTCGAATCTGTTTATATCGCTTTGTGTGAATGTGGAAACGGCGGCTGAAATTTCTTTCATCTGTTTGCCGAACTTAGCTCCCAATACCTTGTAATTCGGTTTGATTTTCTTAACCAAAACTCCGGAAGCGTCGTTTATAAATTCCATTTCTTTAACATTTACCTCGTTCAGGATTAACTGTCTGACAGCCTCGATATGTTCGCGTATGCTTTCATCGAGAACGGGGATTTGCATTTTTGCCAGCGGCTGTCTTACCTTGATATTTACTTTCCGGCGCAAAGCCAGAACCATCGAGGATAACTGTTGAGCCAAAGCCATTTTTTCTTCAAGATTTTTGTTCACCAGACTGCTGTCGCACACCGGAAAGAGGCTTAAATGAACAGATTCGCATTTGCTGTTTCCCGAAGCGGCCGCAAGGTCTCCGAACAGAACGTCGGAATAGAAAGGCATTATCGGTGCAGACAGTTTCGCAACCGTCTCCAGACAGCAGTAAAGCGTTTGATATGCGGCGATTTTATCTTTCGAGCCTTTGTCGCCTCCCCAGAAACGTTTTCTGTTAAGACGGACATACCAGTTACTAAGATTATCGTTGACAAAGTCCTGAATCAAACGTCCCGCCTTCGTCGGCTCGTAGCTGTCGTAGTTTTTATCAACTTCCCCGACGAGGGTATTTAAGAGCGAAATTATCCAGCGGTCGATTTCGGGACGTTCCTCAACCGGTACGGAAGGAGCGGTATTGTCGAAACCGTCAATGTTCGCATAGAGGGCAAAAAATGAATAAGTGTTGTAAAGCGTGCTGAAAAATTTGCGTTTAACCTCGTCCATTCCTTCGATATTGAACTTGAGATTGTCCCAGGGCGATGCGTTGGTAATCATGTACCAGCGTAGCACGTCAGAACCGTATTCTTCGATAACTTCAAACGGGTCAATGGCGTTACCCAGACGTTTCGACATCTTCGCACCGTTTTTGTCGAGTACAAGCCCGTTGGAAACGACGTTTTTGAACGATACAGTATCAAAAACCATTGCGGCGATTGCGTGCAGCGTGAAAAACCATCCTCTTGTCTGGTCAACTCCCTCGGCGATGAAATCGGCGGGAAATATTTTCCCCGAATCGAGCGCTTCCCTGTTTTCAAACGGATAATGCGCCTGAGCATAAGGCATTGCGCCGCTGTCGAACCATACGTCTATAAGGTCTGTTTCGCGATACATCTTTTGTCCCGTATCGGACACAAGCACAATATTGTCTACATAAGGTCTGTGAAGATCGATTTTGCCGTAATTTTCTTCCGAATAGTCGCCAACTATAAATCCTTCAAACGGATTTTTTTCCATAAATCCCGCTTTTACCGACTTTTCTGTTTCAGCAATAAATTCTTCCATCGAGCCGATACATTTTTCTTCGCTTTTATCTTCCGTTCTCCAGACAGGCAGCGGCGTTCCCCAGTAGCGGCTGCGGCTGAGATTCCAGTCCTGAAGATTTTCGAGCCATTTGCCGAACCGTCCTGTTCCGGTGCTTTCCGGTTTCCAGTTGATCGTGTTATTCAGTTCGATCATTCTTTCGCGTGCGGTTGTGGACTTTATAAACCAGCTGTCCAGCGGATAATAGAGTATCGGCTTGTCCGTACGCCAGCAGTGGGGATAGTTGTGTACATGCTTTTCGATTTTAAATGCCAGATTCTGCTGTTTCAGCATCAGCGACAGTTCCAAATCCAGCGACATGTCGTCTTCCGTAAGTTTCGGGTCGTAAGCGTTTTTGACAAAACGTCCGGCAAATTCGCCGTACAGTTCGGTATTGACGCTGTTTTTAACGAAATCTTCGTCAAGGTCTTCGATGCGGAAATATTTTCCGGTCAAATCGACCATCGGGCGGCGGTTTCCGGCCCTGTCCGTCAGCATCAGGGGCGGGATGCCGTTGATTTTTGCAACACGGTCGTCGTCAGCTCCGAAAGTGGGGGCAATATGCACTATTCCCGTACCGTCTTCCGTTGTAACAAAGTCGCCCAAAACCACTTTGAATGCTCCCGCTCCGGGATTTACCCAGGGAATAAGCTGTTCGTATTTTATCCCGGCAAGATATTTGCCTTTGCATTTCCCCAAAACTTTGAACGGCACAAGTTTGTCGCCCTGTTTATAGCTGTCGAAATCCGCATTTTCGGCTTTTCTGTTGAAATGCGTATATAACAGCGGCTCTCCCAGAATGAGATGTACCGGCGTTCCGGTGTACGGATTAAAAGTCTGTACGGCAACATAGTCTATCTCCGGACCGACTGCAAGAGCCGTATTTGAAGGCAGTGTCCAGGGAGTGGTTGTCCATGCAAGGAAATATGTATCCGTACCGGCTGTGATATTCAGGATTCTGTTGATGTTTTCGACCCCGTCGAGACTTGCCTTGAACTGCGCAGTGCAGGTTGTATCCTTGACGTCTCTGTAACATCCGGGCTGATTCAATTCGTGCGAACTCAGACCCGTACCCGCCGCCGGAGAATATGGCTGTATGGTGTAGCCTTTATACAGAAGATTTTTGTTGTACAGCTGTTTAAGCAGCCACCAGAGGGTTTCGATATATCTGTTGTCGTAAGTGATGTACGGAGCGTCCATATCGACCCAGTATCCCATTTTGCGGGTAAGTTCCTCCCACTCTCTGGTATATCTCATCACGTCCTTGCGACAGGCGGCATTATAATCTTCGATGCTTATTTTCCTGCCGATGTCTTCTTTCGTGATGCCCAGCGCTTTTTCGACGCTGAGCTCGACGGGCAAACCGTGCGTGTCCCATCCGGCTTTGCGATTGACCAAATAACCTTTCATCGTTTTGTAGCGACAGAAAATGTCTTTGATAGACCGCGCAATAACGTGATGAATCCCCGGCATGCCGTTTGCCGAAGGCGGACCTTCGTAAAAAACAAAAGCGCTGGCGCCGGCTCTTTCTGCCAGACTTTTGTGAAAAATATCGTTTTTATCCCACTCCGCCAGAATATCCCTGTTTATCTGAGACAAATTAAATTCTTTATATTCTCGAAATTTCGCCATTTTTTAATAATGCTGCTTACTAATTAATTTTATACGTTCTAAATTCAGTCCGCAAAAGTAATACTTTTATTTTATTCCGGTAATTTGTACGAAATATAATGCATCTTTTCCTCATCGTCTGAACTGTGATTTGTGATTAAGGGATGAGAAATAAATAAGATATAACGGTTAAAAAAACCTCATTTACACCTAATTTTTAAAACAAAACAACCTCAGTAGCAGGGAATATGATATAAACCACCAGACCTCATTACCGCATTAAATCAACGGCATCCGGTTCGGTTTAATGAGGTAATGAGTACCCTATTAAACATGTTAGGAGTCTTCAATAAATAAAGGTATCAATTATGGCATCCCGCTAGGGATGCTCTTTGCCCTGACTGCCGTCAGGCAGGCCATTGATGGGATGCCGGAAAATAAATTAATAATTAATACC
>JAISPE010000362.1 GCA_031275145.1 Prevotellaceae bacterium
TTGCACGCTCAGCGTACCTTTCCAGTCGCCTGCGATTTTCTGTGAGTTTGCTGTCATGGGTGTTAATAATAAAAATGTTCCTAAAACCAGCGCTATCAGTGAACTTGTCGATAGCAATACTTTTTTTGTTGTCATACTTATAAAATTTTTAATACTTATAATTCTATTTTGTTATTTCCTTTTTTTGACAGAATTAACAGAATTTTCAAAATTTACAAAGTCTGTTAATTCTGAAAATTGACTTCGTCGAGCTAAAGGTTCTGTCAAAAAAACTTGTCTTCATTTTCCTTTTATTTCTTTATCCGTTTTTATTTTTAATGCTATAATTATAAACCTGTCCCGATTATTTTCAGGTTTTGTTCCACGCTGTTGCAGACACTGTCGAACCTGTCAAACGTGATGAGCCACGCGGGAATGTCACTGTTTATCCATTCCATAACGGAAAGCATTTCGGCATGTATTTGCCGTAATTTCTTCAAATTCCAGCTAATGGGCTCATGATGGAAAATACGGTTGCGAAGTGTCCTGAAACGGTTCAACGGCGGTGCGACTTTTTTTCGCTGACGTTCTGTTTTCGGCATGTTGGGGAAAACTTTCCGCAAACTTTTCCACAAAATACGCTCGTATTCGACATTAAACAGGCTGACCCAAAAGCCCAAAGTCAATTCGGCTACCATTTTTGAGTGCGAAGTGTATTCTTTTCGTCCTGCGATCTGTTTATTTGCCTGAGTAATGTATTTGTTCAAGTCGGTCAAGCCCGGAACAGAAGTAAACAGTACATACCAATCTTCCCTGCCAAACAGCGTTGCCAACTCCCTGCCGACAGCGTTGCGAAGAGCCACCTCAAAGGTGGTGATACAAGGATAAAATGCTTCTGACAACTCAATATTGCATTGATAATGCAGTATGGCTTTTTCAGGGTCGGCGTACCGGTTGAAGTATTTTTCCATTCGCTTTTCGGAGAATGTTTTTTCAAAAGATTTCCTATCCATGTTTTGTATATAAATTATTTTTTGTACTTTTGCAGCGCAGTCCCGGGAACTTCCTCTCTCGAATATTGGATGTCGATGATGAAGCCGGGTTTTTTTATTTCTCTCATCATCATACAATTTTCTCCACTGTACAACCTTCTCGGTCGTCTCGTGTCTGGAAGTATAGATAATCGCTGTCTTCATTTTTCCTTTTATTTTTCAACAAGCTTTTTGTTTATTGAGCGATGCACCCATATAATTATACCGAGCAGAATCAGAGCGGCAGGAGGTAAAACCATCATACCGTTATTTTCATAAAATCCTCCCGCTTTGACGTAGAACGATTCGGGAACAATTCTGAATCCTAACAGAGTACCCGATCCGAGAAGCTCCCGGAAGAAAGCGACAATAACTAAAATCATCCCGTAGGCCGCTCCGTTGCCCAGACCGTCAATCAGCGAGGGCAGGGGTTTATTTCCCAGCGCAAACGCTTCTATACGTCCCATGATTATACAGTTAGTGATAATCAGCCCGACAAATACGGACAGCTGTTTACTCACATCGTAAACGTATGCTTTCAAAATCTGATCGACCAGAATAACAAGCGATGCAACCACGACCAGCTGCACGATAATGCGGATACGGTTCGGTATGGTATTGCGTAACATCGATATGATACAGCTCGCAAATCCTGTCACTATCGTAACCGACAGCCCCATCACGATTGCCGGCTGTAACTTGACCGTCACCGCCAGGGCAGAACAAATGCCTAATACAAGTACGGTTACAGGATTGCTGTGATTGAAAGGGTCGGTAAACAGCTTAATGTTTTTTTCCGAAAATAAAGGTTCTTTTTGACTCATGATCTATTTATTTTGTTTTTGAACACCAAAAAAATTCTCGTAATTCGACAGGCAGTCGAACAGCATCTTTCCCACAGCCTTGCTTGTGAGCGTGCCGCCGGTGATACCGTCTACTCTGTAATCGTCTGTGGCGACGCTGCCGTTTTTTATCACTTCGACGGCGACAAACTTTCCGTCGCGATATATTTTCTTTCCCGAAAACTGTTTCTGGAACTCGCTTCCGGCAATTTCAGCGCCCAGACCCGGCGTTTCGCCTGCATGATCGAAAACAGCGCCGTAAACAGTGTTAAAATCATCTTTCAGAGAGATGTATCCCCAAATTGCGCCCCAAAGCCCTGCACCGCGTACGGGGATGATATACTGTTTGCTGCCGTTATCGTCGCAAACGAAAACCGGCAGTCGCCTTTCCGCTTCCGGCTTTTTCAATTCCGCTTTCAAATCAGCGTTAAAAGCGTCGCCTTCGGTTTTTACGCCTTTTGCGTTTACCAAAAACGCTTCTACAATGTATTTATCGTATTCCTCTTCGATATAAGCGTTTTTATCGCCGGCATTGTCCGCGCCGGCAGCCTTCCCGACAGATGTCAGGATGTTCATTTTCTTTTCGATTTCTTTGTTCCGTTCCTGAGGCGCTTTCAACGCTCCGGAGGCTACCGCCAAAACCGCAGCGACTACAACTACCAGAACCGTAGCGTATAAAACCGTATAAATGTTACTGTCTCTATTCATTATCTTCTATTTTTTCAGTTAGACGGTATTTCCTTATTTTGTTTTGCACGATAAGCGACTCGATTGCGACGGCGGCGTATGTTTGCCGCAACTACGTAATGATCAATCAAAGGCGCAAAAGTATTCATCAACAGTATAACCAGCATTGCTCCTTCGGGGTACGCCGGATTAAACACCCGTATCACCACGACTAAAGCGCCTGTTAGAAAGCCGTATATCCACTTTCCTGTTTCGGTCTGCGCCGACGAAACAGGGTCGGTCGCCATAAACACAAGCCCGAACGCCAAACCGCCCATTAGCAGATGATAGTACGGCGGGATACTCATGTACGAATTGCCTCCGCCGACAGCGTTGAACAGATATCCGACGGCAAGCGCACCGGCAATTCCGGAAAACATTATCTTCCAGCTGCCTGTACCTGTGAAAATCAGGAGGGCAGCGCCAAGCAGTATCGCCACTTTCGAGGTTTCGCCGATTGATCCCGGGATAAGTCCGAAAAACATGTCGCTGACAGCCGGCAAATCCGACAGTCCGGCAGGGGCGTTCGACAGAGGTGTCGCTCCCGAATATCCGTCGGCAATCCACACTTTATCTCCAGAAATATGAGTAGGGTAAGAGAAAAAAACGAATGCCCGCGCAAGAAGCGCCGGATTCCATATATTCATCCCCGTTCCGCCGAATATTTCCTTACCTATAATAACAGCAAATGCAGTAGCCAGAGCGACCATCCACAGCGGGATTTCGACGGGCATAATCAGCGGGATAATCATTCCCGTAACCAGAAAACCTTCGTTGATTTCGTGTCCGCGAACCTGAGCGAAAGCAAATTCTATACCCAAACCGACTGCGTATGATACAACGATTATGGGTAACACTTTCAGAAAGCCGAACAGGAAGGTCGAAAACAAAGTCTGCGACGTATCGCCCGCCGACAGAAAATGCTGGTAGCCGACATTCCACATACCGAACAGCATGCAGGGTACAAGCGCAAGCACCACAACCGACATCGTTCGTTTCAGATCCACGCTGTCGCGAATGTGGCAACCGCTGGCCGTAACGGTTTTGGGTACAAAAAGAAATGACTCGAACCCTTCAAAAGTAGAATGAAATTTACTCAACTTGCCTCCCTTTTCAAACGAGGGCTTTATTTTGTCGAGAAATCTGCGTAATATTTTCATATTATATTTATTATCAAATTTTCAATGCCGTTTTTATCAACTCATTTCTTTTATCATCAGGTCGATTCCCCTGCGGAGAATGGCCTGCACTTCGATTTTGGAGGTACAGACAAATTCGCACAGAGCCAAATCTTCTTCAATGAGTTCGTAGATACCGAGCTGTTCCATCCTGTCGATGTCTTCCGCCAGAATTGCCTTCAGCAGGTAAACGGGGTATATATCCATCGGCAGGACTTTTTCGTACTGGTTTGTAACGACAAAGGCGCGTTCTCCGCCGTTGAGGTTTGTGTCCAGATCGTATAACCTGTTTGGCGTCAGCCATGAGAAATATGATTTCGAGGCGCTGAATTTCCCGAACCGCGGCATTGCCCATCCCAGAAATTCGTACTTGTCACCTTCGGGAATGACGGAGATCCGGTTGCCGTAAAATCCGATGTAACCGTCTTTTCCGATGTTTGTTCCGGTCAGAACGTCTCCGCTGATGTATCTTGTGTCCTCGCTGTGGTCGATCAGGTTTTCGAACGCGCGCATCGATGCGCCGGTTGTGATCTTGTAATACTGCGGACGTTTGACTTTCGAGCCGCAGAGGGCAACGATTTTTTCGGCGCTGTACGTTCCCGTCGTGAAAAACCGTCCGAGGGCGGCGACATGCTGCGCGTCCATTGTCCAGACGATATCGCCCTTGTTTACCGGGTCAATGTGGTGGATGTGAACGCCAACGTTTCCCGCAGGATGTTTGCCTGTGAAGAGTGTGATTTCGGCGTTTGTAATCCTGTTCAGTTTTGACGCCGCATCGTCGGCATCCAGTCCCAGATATACTTTTCCTTCGGTGAGTCTGGAGAGGATGTCAATGCCTTTCTGGAAATGTTCTTCCTGTCCCTGAAGGAGAAAGGCGATGTCCACGGTTAGAGGGGCGGTGTCCAGTCCCGAGACGAAGATTGATTTCGGCCTGTCTGCGGGATTGGCAATTATCCCGTAAGGACGCTGTACGACAAAAGGCCAGTAACCGGCTTTCTGCATTAATTCAATGATTTGCTCGCGACTGCTCAGCAATTTGTCCGTGATTTCGTATTTTTCGTGAATGTTCTTCGCGTCGGGCTTGATGACTACTTCCAGCAACTTGCGGCGGTCGCCTCTGTTGATGGCTTCAACTGTGCCGCCGACAGGAGATACAAACTGTATGCCGGGTCTGTACTTGTCGAAAAAAACAGGCGTCCCGGCTTTTACTTCGTCGCCCTGTCTGACACACAGTCGAGGCGTAAGACCTTTAAAATCTGCCGGTCGTACTGCGTATGCCGAGGATGCCGGCGCTGTTCCCAGTACTTTCTCAGCAGATCCTTTTAGCTTTATGTTTAACCCTTTACGGATTTTTATTATCCTTGACATCTTTCTTTTAATTTTTGTTAAAATTCGCACAAAGATATACCAAATATTCTTTTCGCAATATTTTTTTTGAATTACACTGTGGATATTGACTTCGTCGAATTAAAATTTCATATTGAAGTCTTTCGAACTTCGGGACTGTTGCATGATGCTTTTTGTAACAGTCTTCCAGCAAGCGTCGTCACACCTTTTCAGTTGCGGTTCCTTTACTGTTTTTAATTCGTCAAAATGGAGGATATTTCTTCCTCTGTAAGACCGGTAAGTTGGGCAATCCGTTTAATACTCATGTCTTCTGCATAACAGTTTCTGACAACTTGGATTTGTACTTCCATTCTGCCTTCTTTTCTGCCGATTTCTATTCCTTCTTTTCTACTTTCTTCCAAACCTTCTTTTCTGCCTTCTTCTCTGGCATAATCAGTAAAAAGTCCCATTTGTTTATATTCAAGGGCGCTGTATGCTTCCATCTTTTCCTCTATTAATTTATTTGTCTGTAATATGTTTTCGTATAAATCAATGAATAATTCATCTTTTATTTCTGCAGGACATTCTTTTAACGTATCTGCATATTTTAAGGTAAACAGCCAGATGTCCTCTGCCGTTTTTAATTCTTCCTTTTTCTTATTAAATTTAGACAGGTCAACAATCACAAAATTCAATTTTTTAGAAAAGACCCGTTTTGTTTGCATGCTCATTAACCGTATCCAGTCAATTACAACATTTTTTGATGTTTTGCCTTTTATCATCGGAAAGTTAACGATTGCAATGAGATAGATCGGTTGCAGTTTATAATGCCATGCCGGTGTTTTTTCGTCTTTTTTACCCCTGTGTTTTATTTTGGGCATTTGATAGCGAATAAGATACGAAATGTAATAAATCAGCCTCTCGGCAAAATTCACCGGACGGGCGTTTTGCATTTCGACCACTATATCTTCACCGGAACTCGTCCTGCAACGGGAATCGACTATCACCCGCCGTTCGCTTTCGTTTTCTCCCCAATGCTCAACAGGCAGATAGGTGAGCGATGTAACCTGAAATTTTTCCCTGCGTATTCGCGGAGATATCACCGCATTCAAAAAGGACATCATCATTCTGGCATTGTTGAATACCTTTTTGAACCCGAAATCGGTACGCGGATTGATAAAGACGCCTAACGATTCGTCTTCATTATTTTCCAGGCTGTTTTCCCTGCTGTTATCGTCTTCATCCATTTTACCTTTTTATTAATTTCGGATGCAAAATTAAGTATTTTTTATTACATCATTATTATCTGGGAGGAGAAAGAATACTTTTCCCGTCCAGAATCCATTCGGTATTTTCCCCGTAAGATTTTTTAAACGTTTCAATCCTGTTTTGCAGTTCGAACAGAGGTTTGCTTTTGGCGGCAAACTTATTCAGAATAACCAGCGCCTCTTCGTCGGCAACTCCCTTGATGGAATCGGACATTCTTTTGGCATTATTACGGATATCGTTGGCCGTAAAATCCGCGTCGGAAGTTATTTCCTTGTAGATTCTTTCACCGTCGGCGTCTATACCTTTCACCACCTTTTTCCTTTCGTTGACCATACGTTCGAAAACAGACTGCTGATTCTCCGCAGGCAATTCGACCCGGTTGAACGAGAACAGGGCGACAACCAAATCAATATCCTGCAATTCTTCATTGGAAATCGCTTTAATGGTATCCAGAATTTCCTGACGGTTGTATGTTACGATGTCGTCAAAACCGCTTGATCCCAACACCCTGTTTACCACCGCTCCGGTATGGTCTTCGAGACGGTGGATAGCTCTGGTCATGTTTCCTCCAAGTTTTGTGAAAAAAGTATTGGGATTGATCGGTTTCCACAAAAGAAAGGGGTCAACCAGAAGATTTTTTTTATTCTTTTCTTTTATAACGGTAGGTTTGCCCTCATAGAGCTGTAAACGGGTATCCAGACGATTGACTGTCTCGAACGGCCAGGGCCATTTGAAATGCAAGCCAGGCTCGATATAGCTCCTGCTAAATTCGCCGAAATGATAAGCGGCGGCCTTTTCGTATTCTCTCAACGAGAAAATACTGGAATTGCCAATAATTATAACTGCCAGCAATATCAGCGCTGCAATGCAATTCCTTTTTACATCAAACAATATCTTATTCATTTTATTCGTATCTTTTTAAATTTAATATACTTTGATTTTCTATCACGGTTTTTTTGGCAGCTTTGGAGTACACTTCCTGTTTTGCCTCGTACCACAGTTTATTTTCGGTAGTAACCGGGTCTTTCAGGTATTCGTCCAAAAGTCCCATAAATCTTTCCAGTTCGCCTTTTGCACGATTGACGCGCTCGCTCTGGTAGGACATTGCGTCTTTAATGATTTTTGCGGAATCGCCCTGAGCCGCCTTGATTACTTCCAAAGCATAACCGTCGGCTTTTTCTTTCTGTGCATTCCGGCGATTCTCCGCGCTCATTACGTCATTATACGCTGCTTTAACCGCGTCATTCGGCAAATCGCAATCCTGCAACTGCACTTCGTTAATCTCCACTTCCAGCCCGATAAGCTGGCAATACTGTTGAAACAGTTTTCGATTGCTTTCCTGCACTTCATACTTTTGAGTAGTCAGCACATCGTCGAGAAATGTCTTTCCGACGATTAACCGCATTGTTCCCTGACTTACCTTGTCCAGAACTTTTCCCGGATCTTTGACGATGTACAGCCATGAATACACACGTTTGATAGTGTATTGAAATATCCACTCAAAAGAGCCTACCTGTTCGCCCCGAGTGAGCATTGTCGATTCTTCGGGAACGTCATAGTACTCGTTTTTGCCTACGGTCCGAAAACCAAGTTCCCAGCGATGACGCACCTCTGTCGGAACTTTATGTACCGTCTGGATAAAAGGAATTTTAGCGTGTAATCCTCCGGAAGTCTCGATTTCGTACGAGAATTTTCCAAAAGTTTCAATCGCAGCCCGTTCCGTTTTGTCGAGAGAAAACCATGAATCAAAGAGCAGTCCTCCCGCAAGAATTATTCCGGCAATAAAAATCATCCAGTTAAAGGGCAAAAATCTCGCAGAAAGCGCTACCCTCTTATTTCCATATCTGTCTATGCCTGTCGATATGGTTATTCCAAGAAAATTACATAACTTTTTAAACTTATTATTCATCATAATATTTAATATTTTTTAATTCGACATTCCTGTTATTTACCGTTCGCCT
>JAISPE010000366.1 GCA_031275145.1 Prevotellaceae bacterium
AAATTCGATCACGATATAAGCAAACAAAACCTGCCGTTCAAATACAGATTCAAGATGCTGGTGGAAAAACTCACCGGTTACCGGATATTCGAATACCGAAACTATATAATCAAGTGACCGGTATGGACGTAAACGCTCAAACTCAAATCCGGGCGTTCCCGATGCCCGAAAATGCTTCGGAATATACTTTTACACGGACTTCAAACGATCCGTCTATCCTGAATGTCGACCGGAACGGAGCAGTAAGGAGCGTTCAATAAATAAAGGTATTAATTATGGATTTATTTTCCGGCATCTCATCAATGGACTGCATGACGGCATACCTGCCGGCAGGCAGGGCAGTCAGGGCACAGAGCATCCCGCTAGGGATGCCTCGCTCGGTAGAAAACCCTCTCCCGTCCTGTTTTGCATCCCGTTAGGGATGCATCCCTAACGTGATGCAGGACAGGATGTATTGACTGTTCTACCGAGCGATGCATCCCTAGCGGGATGCTCTTTGCCCTGACTGCCCTGCCTGCCGGCAGGTAGGCCGTCAGGCAGGCCATTGATGAGATGCAGGAAAATAAATCAATAATTAATACCTTTATTTATTGAACGCTCCAAAGTATGAATTTTTGAAAATATTTTACATCTCACCCCCTGCGGGCAATGTTTCCAATATCTTCTAAAAGAGGGATTTTTCAATCCGGACTGAAAAATCCCCCTTTTGGGGGATATAAAACCCGGATTAAATGCATTACCTTTGTTCTAAAATAATAACATAATTGAGGATATGATTTTTTTTATCTACATATTGAGGAACATCCTTTTAACGGCCTGCGTATCCCTGTGCGGCAGTGCGATGCTCATTGCCGGCGACGGCGAAAAAACTTTAAGAAAAGAAGAGCAGCGCACCCTCGATTCGCTGAAAAACGAACTCAAAAACATAGACCGCTTCACCGAGCATCAGAAAATGATGCTGTACTCGCACATAACCGGCATATACGCCAGTTTCGCCATGGACAGCGTGATTTTATACGGCGTCAAAACCATCGAAATTGCGAAACGTTTAAACGAAAAAGATATACTGTTAGAGTGTTACCGTCATGTAGGAATAGCCTACAGCATTTTAAACAACTATGATACGGCTATCTTCATTCTCAACAAAGCACGTGAACTCGGCGTAGAAATGCAAAGCGAACAGGCACAGGAATCGGCGCTATGGCTCATGGCTTTCGTATATGCAAACCAGGGAAAATACGTTACTGCCATCGACATGTATCTGAAACTGCTGCCCATATACGAAACGCATTTCGACAAATACATCATCACTCACGTTGCCGCGCTGGCGAATCTCGCCGAACTGAACCGCAAACTCGGCAACATGAACGTCGCAATGCAGTATCTCGACCGGGCTGCCGAACTCGGCAACAGTAAGTTGAGCGGAGGATACCGTATCTGGAGAATGTCGCAGATATACAACGAATATTCGACATTCTACCTCATAAACGACAGCATCGGGAAAGCCCTCGAATATGCCCTGATGTCGGACTCGATAAATCCGCTTGGCACTTTTGTAATCAACAAATGCCAGACCAGAGTATTGCTGGCGAAAATATACCTCCGACTGAACGATTACGAACTCGCCCTACGGTATGCAGGCGAAGCAATGGAATCGGCCGACATATTGAAAAACAACAATCTGCATATCGACGTGTGGAAAATCATATCGGATATCCGTCTGGCACAGGGACGCTATCGGGAGGCCGAAACCGAAGCGCTCAAAGCATGGAACGCCGATTCGACAAATATCAACGAATCGCGCCTCACCGCCGCAAACATCGCTCTTGCCAACATCTTCATGAACAGTGCGGAAAAAGCTGCGCACTTCTTCCGGAAATATTCGGAACTGAACGACCGGTACACCGAAAAAAGTTTTCACACAACCATATCCGACCTCTCAGTCAAATACGAACTCGAGAAAAAAGAAATGCGCATAGAGTCTATCAACCGTCAGCGGCTGCTGTACCTCTACACCGGCATCGCCATAGCTCTCACGGCGATCGCGACAGGGATCGGACTTTTGCAGAAGGTACGCAACGAACGGACTGAACAGCGTTTAGTCGCCGTCAAAGCTATCCTCGAAGGCGAAGACAAGGAACGCCAACGCATCGCCCGCGACTTGCACGACGGTCTCAGCGGAATGATCCTGTCGGCGAAAATGGATCTCGGCAACTCCGAATCCACGCAAAACGTCCGCAACATCCTCGACAAGTGTATCGAAGAAATCCACAGCATAGTCACCGACATAGCGCCCTCGTCGCTGAGGCGTTTAGGAATGAGAGCCGCTATCGAAGAGTGCTGCCGCAAATTCCCGATAACGCAATTCCATTTCTCCGGCAAAGACAGACGGATAGACGACGAAAAAATCGAACGCACCGTTTACTACTGCGCATGTGAACTCATAAACAACTCGGTCAAACACTCCGGCGCAACAGCTATCCGCGTCCAGCTGATACAGGAAAGCGACCGTATCGCCCTGTGCGTGCAGGATAACGGCGCGGGATTCGACAAAAACACCGCCGCAAAAGGCACGGGACTGAAAAATATCAACTACCGTATCATCGCATTCAACGGAACAATCGATATCGAATCCTCGCCCGAAAATGGTACGGAAACAAGTATCGAATTTAAAATCTCTTCCTGACAGAATTTCTTTTTTCGACAGAATTATTCCTCGCGCGGTACAGTTTTGTGATATGAGATTGCGGGTCAAGCCTGCAATGACGACAGTCCGGAACGCAGTCACAATAGGCGTTAGCCGTCATTGCGGGCTTGACCCGCAATCTCCCGTTATCACAAAACTGTATCGCGCGCAGTATAACAGAATTTTCATGATTTATAGATTTTGTAAATCATGAAAATTCTGTTAATTGACTTCGTCGAACTAAAGTTTGGCTACGCCGATTTAAAAATTCTGTCAAAAAAAAGGGGGGTTGTTATCGAAACCGGTATTCGCAGTGACGGTTTCCACGTGACTTTGCCTATCCGGAAGGTGAAAAAGGCAGTACTGATTGCCTAAACGTACCTACGAATTGCTTAAACGTACCCTTCCGGACTTTTGAGATTCAATAACACCTCAAAAACGGAGGATTGAAGACTTATTTCGAGTTTTATGTTTTATAACAAAAAACACCCGCACCAGAGTCTCAATTATGTCTGTTCTGTAACTGTTTATAAAGAAAATTTGAAAAAAGTTTGTGATTTTTAAAAAAACACTACTTTTGCAGTTATAAAAAAGAAAAAACTTTTTAGGGAGAGGCGGTTTTACCAATTCTTCAGAAAAGAAACGTTATAATAAATTGTTTAACAAAGTATGGATTTTGTCCAAAGAAAGGAGAACTCTAACATGAGTGATTTTTATATTATAAATTTAATAATGTTTTTATAATGCCAAATTGACGCTTGAAACGCCTGGCTTTGTCACTGTCGTTAAGCAATAAAACAGAAAGAAACGTTATATATAAAAAAGAAACAATATGAATACGAAATTATTTTTATCGGCAGCAGGGATGATTATTTCCCTTGCAGCGTGTAACAACGGCGACAGTGTGCAGCCGGATGAAAAAAATACGGGTGGCGAACTGTCGGTAGTAGCAACCCGTACAGCTATTTACACCGATACGGACGACAGGACAGCCGTCTTTAACGGAAACGATATAAAATCGTTTAATCTGACAACGGGCGAACTGATTTTTTCAAACCTTACGTTCGAACAGCTTCGTTCACGAACCGAAAACTATACGCTGACATTCTATC
>JAISPE010000216.1 GCA_031275145.1 Prevotellaceae bacterium
ATTAGAATATTTAACATTTATAAATTATAAAACAATGAGAAAGATATTAATTTCAGCGGTCATAGTGGCCGCCATGTTAGCAGCCGATATTAGCGCTGCACAGGACTCCTCGCGCGGAGTGAAACGCGAGAAAGAAGAATGCGAAGAATTAGCTCTCATGGCAGAGAGCAATCCCCGTGCATCGGCGAACGCCGTATCTCTGAGCGAGGCTATCGCCTACAAAATGGCAATGACGGAAGCCCGCGCCGAACTTGCGGCGCAGATAGCCGCGGAGATCACCGGTTTTGTACGTCACCGTATAGAACAGTATCAGATGACCGCCGGCGCCAATACCGATTTTACGGCCAGCAGCGACAATCTTCAGGGCCACGTTACCGGCGACGTCAACAAGCCCCGCACCATTTCTGCAATTCTCGAAGCCGACAGCAGTGCAACGGTGCAGCGCGTATCTCAAATTATTGCCAACACCCGTCCTGTCTGTAAAAACAGCTACGACCGCGCCGACGGTTCGGTGCAGGTCTATGTCTGTATCGAAATGGGCTTGCCCGCTCAGCGACAGGTGTACAAACAGCTGAAAGAAGACGGTCTGATTGACGTCGATGTCGATGCCGACGGAACAAACGATGTTGATTTCGCCGAAAAGGAGTTTCTTCTCGAACTTGCAAAAGCCCGCGAGGAGTATAATGCACGTAAAAACGGCGAATAACCATTAAATTAACGTAACAGTGAAGATAAAACACATATTTTTGTCGGTTACAGCCATAGCCGTTATTTTTGCGTCGGCATCCGCGCAGACAGGCGCGGGCGATTCGGAGTTCAAAGAGCATGTCCGGAGACAGCGCGCCGAGTTCGAACGCTTCAAACAGCAGACACAAACGGATTTCAACAACTATCGCGACTCCGTCAATCGCGAATATGCCGCATTTCTGGAACAAAAATGGAAAGTCTTCGATATGCGCAAAGAAGATCCGCCTATCAAAACGCCTGTTCCCGTTCCGCCGGTGTACGACCCGGCATCACCCAGGCCTGCACCGGAAAAAGTCCCCGTGATAACTCCGCCGCTTCCTCTTTTGCCTCCGCCGAATCCTCAACCCAAACCCGAGCCGGCCAAACCCGACAGCCCCGACAGCCCCGACAGTCCGGTTTCCCCGTCGAAACCTGTTCGGGACAGAAAACCTCAACCCGAGCCTCTGCAATATCCGGTAAAAATCGAGTTTTTCGGTACACCGGTAGCGCTGAAAAGACTTTCGTCTCCTTCGCTCAAACCTTTGCCGGGCGTTTCGGAGAAGGATGTCGCCTCGTACTGGAGTCTCCTCTCGAAACAGCCCCATGAGGAATGGTCTAACGAAATATGGCGCGTAAAAACAGAGTTGGGCCTGAACGACTGGGGAATGTATCTGTTGATAAATAAGCTGTTCAAAGTCTATTTCCCGTCCGGTACGGCTAACGAACAGGTTATTTTTACGGTTTTCATGCTTAATCAGTCGGGTTATCGTGCCAGGGTCGGAAGAAATCAAAACGAACTTGTCCCGTTAATAGCGTTTCAGCAAAAGGTTTATTACATGTACTTTTTCCGTTACGGCGAGGGGGATAATACTGTAAGGTATTCGGCTCTCAATCCGCAGCACAAAGATTTGTCGGCAATACGCTCCTGCGAAATCGACTTCCCCGGCGCTACCCGTAACCTTGATATGAGAATCGAAACATCTCCGCACCTGACAAATTCGCTGCGTTCGTCGACGACGGAATTTGGCCGGAATACCTGCACAATCAATTACAACCGTAATCTTGTGGATTTCTATTCGACATATCCGTGCGTCGATTTTCCGGTATACGCCGGAGCGCCCTTAGATCCTGTGACTTTGCAGAGTATCGAATCGCAGGTAGGGCAGGACATTCGCGACCGGTCGCAGGAAGAAGGCGTTAATCTGCTTTTGCATTTTGTCCAGCAGGCTTTCAGGTACAAAACAGATACCGAACAGTTTGGTCATGAACGGTGGCTGTTTGCCGAAGAAACGGTTGCTTCGCCCTTCTCCGACTGTGAAGACCGCTCAATACTTTTCGCACAGTTGGCGCGCCGGATACTCGGCATGCAGACGGTTTTGATTCATTATCCCGGAATACACGTGGCTACGGCGGTGAAATTCGATAACCGGCAAACCGACGGCGATCATATTATCGTGAACGGGACGAAATACCTGATATGCGACCCTACATACACGGGCGCAAATCTCGGAACGGCTATGCCTGACCTGAAAAATGTAAAGGTAGAAGTCTTTCCGATAAATTAAGGGTCACGGTTTGTTACATGAAGCATCTATGTATTTATTTCCGGATTGCTTCGGAGAAAGATATTGTATATTTCACGCATAAAAGCGAAAAATATCAAAGATTTGAAAGGGAAATGTCGTCAATTCAAGAAAAAGATTATAGTTCATTGCATTGACTTCGTCGAACTAAAGTTTCCTGACGGAATGCTTTTGTTACAGCCTTTTGTACTTTAAATTGACGGCATTTCTTAAATTGATGACATTGAGCTTTAGCTTACGGCATGGAATCCCTGCATGACTTCCCCGTACTCATAACTCTTAAAATATTGTCTCTGCGGGCGGGAGCGGTATATTTTATTTTTTTTATTCTTTAATACAATAAAAACACTAATTTTGCGCAATGGAAAAGTTCGTAGTATCGGCAATTAAGTACCGGCCGTTATCGTTTGCGTCGGTAGTAGGACAGGCAACAATAGGTGCAACTCTGAAAAATGCAATACAGAGGGGGCATTTAAGTCACGCGTATTTATTTTGCGGGCCAAGAGGCGTCGGCAAAACGACTTGCGCCCGTATTTTTGCTAAAACAATAAACTGTCTCAATCCGGATGCCGACATGGAAGCCTGCGGAAAATGCGAATCGTGCCGTTCCTTTTCCGAGGGCCGGTCGTACTGCATACACGAGCTTGACGCCGCGTCGAACAACTCCGTAGACGATATCCGCACATTAGTCGAACAGGTGAGAATCCCGCCGCAGGTAGGAAAATACAGCGTATATATTATTGACGAGGTGCACATGCTCTCGCCGGCAGCTTTCAACGCTTTTCTCAAAACCCTTGAAGAGCCGCCGTCGTACGCAATATTTATTCTGGCGACAACCGAGAAGCATAAAATCATCCCGACAATCCTGTCGCGATGCCAGATATACGATTTCAACAGGATAACCGTAGACGACACCGTCGCTCACCTGAAAAATATTGCCCGGCAGGAAGGCGTTACATGCGAGCCCGACGCTCTTAACATAATCGCCAGGAAAGCCGACGGAGCAATGAGGGATGCTCTGTCCATATTCGACAGGGTAGTATCGTTTTGCGGAAACAGTGTCACATATTCTGCGGTTATTGACGATTTGAATGTGCTTGACTATGACTATTATTTTAAATTGACGGATGCTCTTCTGGCGCATAATTACGTGGAATCTTACATGATTTTTGATGAAATTCTTAAAAAAGGATTTGACGCCCAGCATTTCGTGTCGGGATTAAGTTCTCATTTCAGAGATATTCTTGTATGCAAAGATGTTAAAACCATATCGCTGCTTGAAGTCGGGCAGGTTATCGCCGAACGTTACAGACAGCAGGCGGCAGTCTGTTCCGTGGATTTTTTGTTCGAAGCATTGAATATCACCAATAAATGCGAGATGGATTATAAAATCAGCAATAACCAGCGCCTGCTTGTCGAACTGACTTTACTGAATCTGTCGTATATAGGAACTGAAAAAAAAAACGAACCGGCAGAACATAACGGACAGGCTGCAATAAAATCCGCACCGGCAGAACATTCAGTCATAAATAAAAAACCGGAAACAGCAGTTCCCATCCCCGAAGTCCCTAAAAGTATTTCGCTGAAAAATATGCTTCCGGAAGTAAAAGAAGCAAAAACAGAGAACAGCGTTTCCCGAATCGCCGAAGAAAAGAGTTTCGACGAAGAGAAACTTATCCGTGAATGGAGAAGTTTTGCCGAAAATATACAGTCTAAATTACCGCGGCTGAGCAGCCGGCTGCTTGAACATACTCCCAAACTTGTAGCCGAAAATCTTATACAGTATCCCGTTATAAGCGAACAGCACAGGATGCAGATGGAAGAACGCGCCGACAGTTTAGTCAAACATCTGAAAGAAACGCTAAGTTCCTCGATTGTTGTGGAATGGGTAGTGAAAGCGGCAGATACCGGCGACAGCGAAAAAACACGCCTTTACACTCTACAGGATAAAATCAACCATATTACATCCGAAAACAGCGCTATTGCCGGAATTATAAAAGACCTGGATTTAGATTACAGATAAAATGCTGAACTGTTTTGACAATGATTATTCCGTTATACTGTGCGACGGCAAATTCCCCGAACACGGGATTCCTCTGAATCTGTTGAATAATGCCGGTAAAATTATTTGCTGCGACGGGGCGGCATTAAAACTTTTGCAGTACGGAATGGAGCCGTATTCCATTGTCGGAGATCTGGACAGTCTGCCGGACAGTCTAATGGACAGATATAGCGACAGAATTTTTCGCGATGCGGACCAGGAATCAAACGACCTGACAAAAGCCGTCCTCTGGTGTCATCAGCGAAATATAAGGCCGATAATCATACTCGGAGCTACCGGTTTACGCGAAGACCACACTATCGGAAACATCGCGCTGATGGCCGATTACGCAGATTTTACAGACGTAATTATGGTTACGGATACCGGAATTTTTATTCCCGTTACCAAACCGCAAACATTCAGATGCTATAAGGGACAGCAGGTTTCTATCTTTGCAATTACTCCCGCTACAAAAATAACATCTCGAAACTTGAAATACGAAGTCTCGGAACGGTGTTTCACAAACTGGAATCAGGGAACGCTTAACGAAGCGCTTTCCGATTCTTTCCATATTATTATTGACACGGGAAAACTGATAATCTACCTGAAACATTATTTACGTTGAAAACCCGCATTGAAGACCCGCGTTGAAGACCCGCGTTGAAGACCCGCATTGAAGACCCGCATTGAAGACCCTAACAGGGTCTCCGACCCTGTTAGGGTTCCCGGGAGGGTTCCCGGGACGGGATGGTTCCCGGGATGGTTCCCGGATGGTTCCCTGGAAAATTCTGTTAATTATGTCAAAAAAAGGGCAGTCAATCAACTATTTTCAGACATTTCACAACATGAGCGTCGCGTACAATCAGTTTACCGTCGGCATAAGCCATTGGTCCCCATGCATCGACGCCGTCCATAATACGCTGTTTCTTCACTAAGCGCATGCTGCCGGACTGGATGCCGTACACATACAGTTCGCCGTCCTCTTTAAAAACAAACAGATAATTGTTAATCACCAGATAGGGGCCTAATCCGAAACGCTCGTCCGCGCCCGACGACCAGACAGGCGTATGCAGGTCGGACGGAGAATAAATCACCAGCCTGTCACGCAAACTGCCGCCGTCTTTCGGCATGACTGTTATAATCATGTCTTTGTACAGAATCGGTGTCTGCTGTTCGCTGGACAGACCGTCTTTCGGTTTATACTGTTCAACGATTGACGCATCCCATTTCGATCCGTTCCTGCTTACCCGCAGCAGCGCTCCTCCGGTACCGTATCCCGCAACCAGAAAGATCGAACCGGCAGACAGTTGCAGCGGCGACGGCGCTACGACCGAGGGTTGCCATTTGGACACGTTCCACAGCAGCGTTCCCATGTCGCCCTTTTCGGCGGATACACCGCAAACGCCTCCCACGCCGACATATACGTATGTCTTTTTCCCGTTCAGTACCATTGGCGTCACCGACGAATGCGACATTTTGTACTTGAGAGTGTTTGGCGTCTGCCACACTGTCTCTCCCGTTCGGCAGTCGATGCCGGCCAGCAGCGTTTCCTCTCCCGCGGGCGCAATCACCAGCGTTCCGCCGTCCACGCGGGGACACTGTCCGGCATACCAGAACGGCACTTCGGTTTTAAATTCCCGCTGCATGTCTATCGACCATTTGAGTTCTCCCGATACCGGATGACAGCACATCAGATGTCCCTGCGGCCCAAGGGTAATGATACAGTCGTCCGAAACAGCCGGCGCAGTCCGCGAAAAACCGTGATTGCGCTTCATCGGCACACGGTACCAGCGACGCCAGAGTTCTTTCCCGCTCTCCAGCGAAAAACAGCGCAGCATGTCGGAACTGAGACCCTCGTCATAATCAAGAAAATATACCAGCCCGTTGCAGATGACCGGAGCGGCATGTCCTTCGCCCGTTTCCACGCTCCACAGCGCTGCATAGTCTTCCTCGCCGGGAGCGATATTTTCGGAAGTGTGTATGATATTTGTGAACGTCTCCCCGCGGAAACATGTCCATTTGCCTGTCAGGGATGATGTTATTTCGTCATAGCGCATGAAAAACTCCCCGATGCGCACATCGTTCGCCTTGCGGGCTGTTTCCGGCGGACGGTTATCCGCTCCGGGCGTCTGCAATACAAAATTTCTCTCCGGCGAATAGAGATGCCAGCCTGTGACGATACCTGCATAAACAAGGATTACCGTCACAGTCGCAATCCGTACCGCCGTTTTTCTCCTGTCCAATGAATTAACTGATTTTGTATGCCATCAGAGTATTTCCGTGACGCACGTAAAGCACGCCTCTGTAAATCACCGGATGCGCCCAGTGCTGGTCGGTGCCGAGGGTGACGGGGAAACGGCTTACGAGATCGAACCTGTCCGGCGTAATTTTTACCAGTGCAATATCGCCGCGGTCGCTGTAACAGTAGAGCATTCCGTCTGCTGCGATTACATTACCGACAGGCAGGGTGTTTTCTTTGTATTTCAGTTCGCCGGTTTTCCAGTCCACACAGAACCAGAAACGGTTGGCGTCACCCGATCCGTAGGCGTAATCGCCGATTTTGACCATTGCTCCGAGACGTGAATCGAGCTGGGCAAGTTCCCAGACTTTTTCCACACTGCGTCCGCCGTCAGTCAGGCGAAGCATGACCGAGCCTTTGCCGTATCCGCTGGTGCACAGCAGCATGTTGTCGCCACCGTACACGGGAATATTCGGATGTACGTTGTGGCGATTGATGTTTTCGAACGACCAGAGTTTCCTGCCGGTGGCAATGTCCACGCCGATGATGTGTTTTGCTGTCATGGTAACGACTTGCGGCGTTTGCTGGTCGCCGACATACAGCGGCGAACAGTAGGCGGAAAGGCCGCCTTCGCCCGGACAGCTCCAGACGAGCGCTCCCGTATTTTTATTCAACGCAATAATGTTGTGCTGTTTGCCTCCGGGCGTGACTATGAGTTTTTCGTCCACAATCAGGGGCGATTCGCATATTCCCCATTTGATATTCTCCGAACCGAAATCGCTCATGATGTTCTTTTTCCATACGATATTGAGGTCGCTTTCGTTAAAACAGACAATGTCTCCCATTCCGGAAATCAGATAGAGTTTGCCCTCGCTGGCGGTGACAGTACCCCGCGTGCCGTTGTAACTCTCGTTCCATTCGCCTCCGTATTCTTTTTTGTTCAGCAGCTTACCATCCATGTCGAAAGCATAGAGATAGCCTTTTCCTTCGGTCATTCCGGTGACGTAGATTTTTCCCGACGAAACGGCGACCGAAGAATGTCCTTCGCCAAGTCCGTCATAGTTCCAAAGCAGTTGCGGACCGCCTTCCGCCCATGATTTCAGCAAACCGTTTTCTTTGTAAACACCTGTACGGTCGCCTCTCCACTGAATAATATCCTGTGCCGGCAATACCGCTGCGGCTATCAGGAATACACATAGAATAAATGTCTTTTTCATGTTGATATAACTTAAAATATTATGGTGCAAATGTACAACAATTTTTTTTGACAGAATTCCTTTTTTGACAGAAACCTTTGTGTCCTTTGTGCCTTTGCGGTAAAAAAATAAGCGTTATCAAACCTTTTCAGTTGCGGTACGAAACGGTTATTCGCAATGACGAAGAGGCGGGAAAAGCCTGTTGTGAAGATATTGCGAAAAGCGTCACTGTACATATCCGCTGGGCGTACAACAAAAAATCCCGCAGGAATGACATGCCGGTAAGATGTTGCTATTCGTATAAACTGTTGAAAATCTTCCGGTATCGACATATCATCCCTACGGGATTTTGGGGAGGCGGGAACGTGTTTTCTACCGACATGTCATCCCTTACGGGATTTCCTTTTATTTCAAAAATTCCGGGAAGGCCGATATTCGTAATCTTGCCGCTCCCATAGGGATTAAAGTGATGTCTTCCAGCTTTCCCTCGGTACGTGCCGGATAGGCGGGAAGTACAGCGCACAGTCCGTATCTGTCGGTTGTCCATGAGGGGATTCTGCTGCCTTTCGCTTTGATTTCAATCGGTACGCTTTCCGGAGTAAACGGGAAATTATCGTCCGGCCATGCTTTTTTTACTACTGTGAACGACCGTTCGGGATGTTCGACGTTACACTGCAAAGCGTAATTCCATGGACTGTCGGGATATATTGCCCATGACGGCCATTTCGATTCGTCTGCTCCTTCCTGCCAGCGGGAATCGTGTATGGCAGTCGATTTGCTTTCGCTTTTTTCGTACCGTTCGGCAATTTTCAGGGAAAAAGTCAAAGGGCCGTAATTCACGCTGAGGCTGTTCTGGTTTACTTCCCAGCGGCGTACACTGAGCGTCATCGGGAAATTGACGGTCAGTTCATCGCCGTCTTTCCATGTGCGCGATATGCGGGCGAAAGTTCCCTCTTTCAGTGCGGTGCGGATTTTTTCCCCGTTAATACGGATACCGGCGTTTTTGCACCATGCCGGGATGCGTATGTACAGCGGAAAATCGACGTCCGAAGGAGTACCGATCCGCATGCGCACCTGTTCTTCGAAAGGATAGCCGGTTGTTTCGGAAACGGTTATCTCCGTACCGTCCGCCACTTTCGCTTTCACCGTACACGAGTTGAACAGCGCTGCGGCAAGTCCGTTGTCGGGCGTTGCAAGCCAGAGATGTTCGGCATAATACGGCCAGCCCTGCGTATGATTGTGCTGGCAGCAGCGGCTACTGAACGGATTCATCATCAGGAAGGGGCCACCGTTGGCGATACCCGGACTGTGATTTTTGCTGTCGGCGATTACCGAATTGGGAGAGGTGATGTACCGCAACGATTTGAAGTCGGGCATGACCGCTGCAGGATAAGTGTTGAAAGCCACATCTTCGCAATGGTCGGCCCAGAAAGGATCGCCGGTCATGCGCAGCAGTATCTCGTCGGAAGTCATCTGTTCGACTATTCCGCAGGTTTCCACTCCCTGACGCGGGTCGATATATCCCATCCGCGAATTTTCGTCGCTGCCGAACATTCCTCCGGGTACCTGTCCGAAAGTGCGGCGTATCAGATGGAAATTGTTGTACGTGGCATGCAGATCGGCGGAATCGGCGCTTTGCATCCACCATGTAGCCGGCTCGCGGAAACACTGTGCGATATTGACATTATGCCAGTTGGGAAGACTCGAATCTCTGCGCCAGTCGGCTGTGTTCCTGTGGATTTTTTCCGCGAGTTCGAGCAGCCATTTTTCGCCGGTGATGTTATACAGCCAGTACACGCTGAGGAGATTGTCGCCTCCGCGACTGTTTTCCCAGTAATCTTCGAGAAACATGTCGTCGGGCAGTTGCAGCTGCCAGCGGAAATATTTGCTCATAAAAGGGATAACCCTCCGGTCGTCCGAAAATTCGTAATACGACTGCAAACACCATAACATAATCATGTTACCCCACAGGTCGGGTTTGCCGTTCTTTTCAATCCACGGTCCGAAATATCCGTCTTCGCGCTGGCTGTTCAGTACAGCTTCCAGCCATGTTTTGGCCTCGGCAATCATGCCGGCGTCGTTCAGGATATATCCCATGCCGGCATATCCTTTCAGCCAGTAAGGCACTTCTTCCCAGCCATAATCGCCTTTACCGTCAGGGCTTAACCATGCATTGCCGTCTTTTTGAAGCCATGCGCTTATCTCGCCCAGATGCCCCGAAAGGCCGTCGCGCTGACGGTTCAAATATTCCCTGATCCAGCCTTCGGGCTTTATTGAACCAACCGGAAGTTTGATGAAATGCAGCGGTTGCAGAGGCGGTCTGTTGCCTGCGTAATGAATATTGGTCGAAGCAGTTGACGGACGGGAAACACATTCAACGTCCGCATCCTGTTCTGTACACGACAAAAGTCCGGTACAGATAAAAATTAAGAGTACAATCTTTTTCATATTTCACTTGAATTAGTATTTTTTATATTTTTTATGATAATCTTTGCTATTTCCATGTCAAAAGGCGTTGTTAACTTGATGTTTTCAATATTGCCTTCTACCGGCGTAACGGGATATCCGAACTTTTCGACAACCGAAGCGTCGTCGGTGAAATCCTTAGAATACGGCTGTGCGTATGCAGGTATAAGAATATCGGAATTAAAGACTTGCGGGGTCTGTACTGTCCTGTATTTTTCCCTGCTCACCGAGTGGCTCCGATTTTCGTTTTCGAAGTATCTTAACGATTCCGTAACAGCGATGACGGGAATAGCCGCCCCGCTCTGTTCCGCCTTATCGAAACAGCGACGGACGGTTTCCATCGACACAAAAGGACGTACACCGTCGTGTACTGCAACGATTTCGTCTTTCCCCACATGTGCAAGCGAATTTTTGACCGAGAAAAACCGTTCCCTGCCTCCTTCGACAATTATGTGCGGCGGAATACCGGCTGTCCGGGACCTGAGTGTTTCCCATGTTTTGATTTCCTCTGCCGGAAGCGCCAGAATCATCTTTATCTTACTGTCATAATCATAAAAACGTAACATCGTCAGCACAAGTACAGGGATGCCGTTCAGTTTCAAAAACTGTTTCGGGATATCCTGTCCCATACGTTTACCGCGCCCTCCGGCAACAATGATTACTGTTTTCATAAATACATAATTATAAACGGTGCAAAATTACATGAAAATTCCGAATTGCGCGCAAGCCCGTAATCCGTAACTGAAAATGAGTTTCAATTCTTCCTGATACCTGAATTAATATCATCTATAATCTGTTCTATACATTCCTTCGTTCCCAGCGACAGGGATTCTGCCATATTGGATACAAAATCAAAACGCATTTTGTTTATATTCATATTGTCTGAAGGGATAGGCGGAAGAGTTTTATTAATGAAATACTTGTTGTCAAGAATAATTTCATCGCCTTTCCGTAACGTAACATGTACGGACAAATCTGTTTGAGCCGGAAAGCCAACTTCCTGCGAATATATTGAATAGGTAAAAATAAGAAATATAATAGTGGTGTTTTGATGATATTTGGACACTGTTATACATGTGTCATAAACAATTTCAAGAGTATAATCGTTTTCAGCCGGTTCGTCGACTAATGAATAACAGCCCGTACGCCCGCTTTCTATTGCAAATGATTCTTTGAAAAAATCGGAATAATCTCTGTCTAATGACATTTGTCCGAGTTTCACTGCAAAATTTTTCTCTATGTAATTATAGAAGAGGAACGGAAACACCTCGCCGTTTATTTTTGTCACGGACAAATCCGTGTCAAATGCGTGTCCGTCGAATGCCGTAAGCGCTATTCCATCCGACCGGTCACAGTCGGCTATTTTGCTGTCGTGCAAATAATCAACGGGAACCCGGTTTTCCCTTAAACTTTTCATAAGCATTTTTGATTCGGAACATGAAATCAAAAATAATGATAATGTGAGAACTAATGTAAATCTTCCGTATTTCATATTTCTGTAACTGTATTAAATTATTAATTGTTATATCTTACATATCTGATTCGTACTGCAATGATTTTTTTCAGAATATCGTTGTCGGGATATTCATCCGTAAGATTCTGATAGTCCTGAAGGAATTTTTTATAGTTGTATTCTCCCGCCATTCTTGACAGTTCGTAATTTAAGTCAATGGAAAGAAGCTGTTTCAGTAATATGCGGTTCTCTTTTATTTTATCTGTATACTCAAGGGCATCCGTGTATTTTGATTTTGCAATACAGTAAAGCGCTTTTGCCGGATAATAATCGGGCGAGTTCTGTACCGTCGAAAGATACAGGTTCAACTGTGAATATTTTTTCGATTTAAGTAACTGATACGTCGCATATAAAACATCCGAATGCAAATCATCTCCCATCAACGGAATATAGTTTAAAACATTCCGTTCCCAGTCAATTTGCGACAGTACGTCCTCTGTCTCAACAAAATATTTAGCGGGGGCACAGGACATAAAAAGCCCTGTCAATCCTAATATTACAAGATAAATTTTCACATATTTCATATTCATTCTTCATTTATAATTTTTTGCAAATGTATATAAAATTTTCAGGATAATCGGGAACATTCCCCTTTTTTTGACAGAACCTTTAGCTCGACGAAATCAATTATACATCAAACGGGTGAGAATTGTGAGTTTTTTGCATAAAACTGTTTTCTGCCTCATCGTCATTGCTTCCTTCCTTACAATGACGCTTTTTGCAAGTGGCATATTAACAGTCTTTTCGTCATTGCAAAGGCGACTCTTATTTCCCCAAAAGTTTTCCCGCCTTTTCGACATTGCGGGGAACAAACAACCTTTCATGTAACTAAACTCCAACCGACTTAAATTAAGCAGATTGCAGTATGTTCGATTTTTCGAGATCTGCCCGACTTGCCTGTAACATCGCTTAATACATTGCATAATTTAAGATTCATCAGTTCCATGCTCTTCTGCATGTGCTGTACTCCCCCGTGTTGTTTATGCGGGATTATAAATGATGTATATCCCCAAGTACTTGTGCAGGGAAACGGAGAATAGAAGCTGTTTCTCATTTGCGATACCGTAATTACGTATCCGGCAATAACTTCCTTTCTACTCTCTTCCGATTTTTTACAAAAATACAAAATCTGTTAAAAAAATCGAACCCTTATTTATGGGCGCAAAAATACGGGGTAATGAGGTCGGAATACGAGCATATACTATTTGTTACTGAGGGTGTTTTGTTATTAAAATTAGGCATAAGTGAGGTTTTTTGTCTACGTTTGAATACCCTACCCGGGCGCATGTGCAAGAATTGACGGATGAAATCAAAAAAATCATTTTAATCACAAAAATCACAGTTCAGATAATAAAAACAGCTTATCTTTGCACCTCGAATTAATTATATTTTTGATATGCAAAGACAAAAAAGAGTATTGGCGATACATGATATTTCCTGCTTCGGCAGATGTTCTCTCACCGTAGCTTTGCCCGTTATTTCGGCGGCGGGTATTGAAACCACTGTTTTGCCAACAGCGGTATTATCAACTCACACAGGCGGTTTTACCGGCTTCACATATCGGGACCTCACGCAGGATATCATGCCTGTTGTGAACCACTGGAACGGTCTCGGGCTTGAATTTGACGCCATTTATACTGGTTTTCTTGGCTCGTTCGAACAGGTTGATATTGTTTCGGAAATTTTCGACATGCTGAAAAAAAACAATGTACTGATTGCAGTCGATCCAGTGATGGCGGATTACGGCAAACTGTATTCGATTTTTCCTCCGAATTTTCCTGAAGGCATGCGTAAACTTTGCCGGAAAGCGAATCTTATTGTTCCCAATCTTACCGAAGCGGCGTTTTTGCTCGACGAGCCGTATCACGACGCACCGCATACCCGTGAAGAAATCGAACATATCCTGCGAACTCTTGCGGCTCTTGGACCGGAATACGTCG
Organism: Prevotellaceae bacterium; assembly: GCA_031275145.1. GTDB lineage: Bacteria > Bacteroidota > Bacteroidia > Bacteroidales > UBA932 > JAIRLF01. Next base: position 13,705 of record JAISPE010000216.1, read on the forward strand.
TGGTTACGGGAGTAAGTTATGACGGAATACAGTTAGGTTCGGCAAGTTACGATGCAAATACGGACGAATTTTCATACACGGGCGAGACACGCATCGAACCGATGTATCATGGAACGGGCGATGTGTTTGCGAGCGCACTGGTCGCGGCCTTACTTAAAGGCTGTACGTTGGCCCGGGCTACTGCCATAGCCGTACGTTTCACGGTTGCAAGTATTTCCCGCACCAAAGAAGCCGGAACCGATAACCGTTTCGGCGTAAACTTTGAAGACGGTCTGGCAGGTCTTAACGGTTTAATATCCGGATATTAAAATATTTTCGTACATGATCGGGAAATTTAAAGAACTGTCATTGAATGTCAAGCTGTTTATAGCGCTTGCAATTATACTGATAATAGGAATCGTATTGAGGTGGAATTACATAAAACATGAGGCGGCGCGAAGTTTCGATTTTTTCAAACGCAATAATGATACTGTAACTGTAAAATAATTATGAAAATTATGAAAACAGCTCTAATAACCGGAGCAACTTCCGGAATAGGCGAAGCAACAGCGCATTCTTTTGCAAAAAAGGGATTCAGACTGATTCTGACAGGTCGCAGACCGGACAGGCTGAACAGTACGGCTGACTTGCTGAAAAATGAATACGCTGTGGAGGTCGTTACTCTTGAATTTGACGTAAGAAACAGGCAGGAAACCGAAACGGCAATCAGTTCGATTCCCTGTGATTTCAAAGCGATTGATATTTTAGTGAACAATGCGGGACTGGCAGTCGGACTGTCGCATATTCAGGATGGCGATATTGACGACTGGGACAGAATGATCGATACGAATATCAAGGGATTGCTGTATGTGACACGTGCCGTCGCTCCGCTGATGGTCACAAAAGGCGGAGGACACATAGTAAATGTCGGCTCCATTGCCGGACGCGAAGTGTATGAAAACGGAGGCGTATACTGCGCTACAAAACATGCGGTTGATGCATTAAGCAAATCCATGCGTACGGATATGCTGGCGAACGGAATCAAAGTCACAAATGTTTGTCCGGGAGCTACCGAAACGGAATTTTCCACAGTCAGATTCAAGGGAGACAGGGAAAGAGCAAAAAAAGTTTACGAAGGATATCAAGCTCTTACGGCAAACGATATAGCCGAAATAATAACATATATAGTAACCCTGCCCGAACATATCTGCATAAACGATATATTGATAATGCCTTCGGCTCAGGCTAATGCTGTTAAGTTTAATAAAATACAGACTTGAAGTCACAGTTGCGCGATAAGCCTGTCATAGCCTGCCGTATGCTAAAACATGCTAAAGTATACGGTTATACAGTTCGACGAAGTCAAAAGGTATAATTATTATTAATGTAAGACTGTTCACAGGTAGCCGACCGGCACGATCATTGTTTCGTGATTGAGCGGCAGCAGCTGGTCGTACAGGCAAATGACAGCGCCCTTTCCCTGCTGCAACCCCATGCGTGAAAGGATCTTAAAGTGTTTCACATCGTCAATTTTCGGCGAAGCGCTACGCTTGATTTCCACCGGATACAGTTGTCCGTTACGTTCAATAAGCAGATCGATTTCCTTTTTGTCGCGGTCGCGGTAAAACCATGCATTGAGCGATAACCCGTTGTGACGATAACTTTTCACGATTTCGGAGATGACATACGTTTCGAGGATAGCGCCGTTCATAGCGCCGCTGGCTAAGGTCTCCACCGTTTCCCAGCCGCACAGATAACAGCACAGGCCAGTATCGAAAAAATACAGTTTGGGCGTTTTCAGCGAGCGCTGAGCAATATTGTTGTGATAGGGTTGAAGCAGAAATATCAGTCCCGACGTTTCCAGTACCGAAATCCACGATTTGATGGTGTTCACACTCGCTCCCACGTCTTTTGCCATATCGTGATAGTTAAGCATCTGACCTGTACGCGCCGCCGCCATTTTCACGAAAGTAAGAAAACGGTGTTCGTCGCTCACCTGTATCAATTGGCGGATGTCGCGTTCGATATAAGTTTTCATATACGAAGCGTAAAAAAGTGACCGGTTCATGTTCGTGTTGGCGTACAATTCGGGAAACGAGCCCCGCAGGATGATTCCGTACAGCGAATAAACATCGTAAGCCGGACGGTCGTCGGGGACAAGCGCGTCGGGCAGGAACGGCAAACCCTCCCGACCGTTCTTTTCGGCCTGCGACAGTCCCTGCAATTCCAGAACAGCCATTCTGCCCGCAAGACTTTCGGATACGTCGCGCATCAGGTTGAACTGTTGCGAACCGGTGAGCCAGAACATTCCTTTTTGACGGGTTTTATCCGCCGCCATTTTGATATAGGGGAACAGTTCGGGAGCATACTGTATTTCGTCGATAAACAGCGGTGAACGATATGTTTGGAGAAAAAGATGCGGGTCGTTTTTTGCCAGCGATCTCACTTGCGGGTCGTCAAGCGTAACATAAGTACGCGAGGATTCTTTACTGCGCTCGAAAACGGTCGTCTTTCCCACTTGCCGTGGACCCGTTATCAGAACAACCGGAAACGTTTTCGTCGTCTCATGAATTATTTTTGATAATGTGCGTTCTACATACATATTGCCTTATATTTTTATAACAGTTGCCGATCATTTGCGGCAAATTTGCAATCGCATTGCAAATCTGCCGCAAATATAGAGAAATATTCTTTCACGGATAAAAACGCCGTCCGCCAGGCTCGTGAGTTGTGAGTGATGAGCGCTGGCGCCAGCCGTTCATCACTTATAACCCATCTCTCATCACTTTTCTTCTTTTTTACTTCCCAATCTGTTTTTACCACAAGGACACAAGGGGCACAAAGGTTACACAAAGTTCTTTGTGCAACCTTTGTGCCCCTTGTGTCTTTGTGCTAAGTGAAGGAAAATTAATAAAGTATAACAGTTTCTGAACCGAACCGGATGCCGTTGATTTAATGCGGTAATGAGGTCTGGTTTATATCACATTTCCAGGCTACTGAGGTTGTTTTGTTTTGAAAATTAGGTGTAAATGAGGTTTTTTTTACCGTTATATCTTATTTATCTCTCATCTCTCATAACTCATCACTTTTAATATTTAATTCCTTTCTGATTGAATATCAGATATCCGAAATTGACAAGGAAATACAGATTGTTATAATTCCGTTCATAATAGTTTAGAGATACGCTCAGCGGGCCTGCGGGGGAATGCCATATAAGGGCGGTCGAAGCCATAAACAGAGGTTTTGGCAACTTGTCGTAACTCATATCGGCCGACAGTCTTTTATACGGTTGAAAAACATATCCGTCCGACTGTAAAGAAACAGATTTGCCGATTTTGACAATCGGTTTAATTCCGAGAGCGAGATACGTATTTGCCCTGTAGTTTTCCAGCAGGAAAGTTTTACTGTGGGGCGTAGGCTGAAAGACCGGTAACATGCCGATCGTGGGATAGTAGTCAAAAAACGTGAACTTGCGGGAAGCCGTGAACTCGAGATATGTGCCTAACGACAGGTATTTATTTATATTGAAATAATAGTCGCTTACGAGACTTGCCGAGACCCAGTTGTGAGACTGTTTCAGTGTATGCGACTGTGATACATCCATGTGATTTTCTTTTCCCCAGACGCCGTTCAGCGAGATTTTCAAATAATGGCCGTTCGTCGGATACTGTTTGTAATTATACGTATTTTTATCTATCAGCATGTGAACGGCGAAAAACGGGAAATTGGACTTGTTCAGAGTATCCGTCGATTTGAAAAAGACGTTTTTATGATAATGGATATTTTGCAGTCCGGAGGTAAATCCGATTTTGAGTTTCGAATTTTTGGTTAGTCCCCTGCCTATGTTTGCAGTAAAAAAACCGTCATATTCTTTTAAAAACACAGGCCGGATATTGTCGTAAAAGATATCCTGACTGTTTTTATAGAAATCGTATACGGAGACCGTAAAATAAGCTTCCGCAAATAACGGGAACGAGAGCGGATAATCCTGCCGGGCGCCTATCTGAAGAGAAGAATACTGTTTGCCCATATTTGAATTTAATCTGAAACGTGTCAGGTTTTTTTTCCAGCGCATCGCTTCAATTCCTATGTACATCATATTTATGGAAGACGAAGAAATATTCCCTCCCAGAGAAAGTTTAAATACGGGCGAGGGACTGATCCGGAACTCCGGTCTGTATATCTGTTTTTCAAAATCATATTCGGCAACAGGATAAAACGAATTGACCAGATTGAATGCAATAATACTGTAAAACCGCGATTCCAGCTGTTCGTGCGTATAAGTGTTTTTCGTGTCTTTGGTCATCAGGCGCTGAACGGAGATATTCTGTTCTTCCGAACCTCCTCTTACTGTTGCTCCTTCATATTTCAGGGTGAAACATTTCGACTTGAACTGTTTTCTCATGGCGGCAATCTCGGCGGCAGTCCTTTTGACAGGGATTTTTTTCCGTATTTTGTCAATTTTTCTGACCGCAGCCATGTAACCCGAATCGACCAGCTCGTGTATTTTCCAGAAATCAAGGAATTTTACTTTGGGAAAACTTTCTTCAATCAGGATACCTGTCGAATCGGGGAGGGTATAGTCTGTTTCCGTTGTCAGCATATTGGATATTTGTGAAATAATGTCCGATTCGCTGGGCGGATCGATATTTGAAGTACATATACTTCCGATAATTACATCGGGTTTGAAATCGCCGGCCATCACATCCCAGGGGAAATTGTTGTATACTCCGCCGTCGAAAAGCAGAGTAGAATCTATCACGACGGGTTTAAATACAAAAGGATATGACATCGACGCTCTTATTGCAGTTCCGAGATTGCCGTTTCGCATAACGTACGGTTTATGAGCGCTGATGTCGGAAGCCACACATCTGAACGGTATCATCAGACTGTCGAAACTGTTTTTGCAGGCGGCAGTCGCGGCCGAAGTTAAACGGATAAATTCCAGGTCCATCCTGTACGGAGAAATCAGGTTTGTGGGCAAAACCGGTTTCAGTTCCTTGTGTTTTAAATCGAAATTGATATACAGCATTTCCGATGTTTCATCCATTTCCTGTGAAAAAAAACGGTATTTTACCGGAACAGTCCCTTTCAGCAGATCGTCGAAACTTTTCGACGAAAAATAATCTATCATCTCATCGGGGGTATATCCCATTGCATACATGCCTGCAACAATAGCGCCCATTGATGTTCCGGCAACATAATCGACAGGGATATCATTCTCTTCCAGCGCTTTCAAAACCCCGATATGGAAAAGCCCCTTTGCTCCGCCGCCGCTCATGACAAGTCCCACTTTGATGGAATCGCCCGGTGTAATCCCGCCCGCTGAAACAGTTAATACTGGTGACAGTAAAAATAATATTGTTATAAAACGTTTCATAAACAATGTTTTAACCTTCCAAATCGAATGTCAAAGATAGAAATTAAAATTAAAAAGCACGAAAGAAATGTACGACGCGGTGCGAGGTATGCGGGGAAGCGTTACGAAATAAGTATTTGTAAAATGATGAACGGTTTTGTCGCATAACATCTGTGATGCCTGTAGATTTTTATATTCCTTTGCTCGGCAGCCTGTCGCAGCCAGGTGCAAAGTTTTACCGCAATTCTTTTTTACCACAAAGGGGCTGCGCCAGCCTTTGTGTCATTTGCAGTAAAAGGAGTCAGGCCTTGCGGGAAACAGTCCCTGAATTTTTACTTTCCTCTATTGCTCTGCTGACAGCGAGAATCATACCGAAAGCGATGCATGTGATTATTATCGAAGTACCTCCTGTGC